>JANLIM010000075.1 GCA_024654145.1 Candidatus Zambryskiibacteriota bacterium
CTCGTGACCGATCCCCGGCATCTCCACCAACTTTGACAAAATACCACGCAAGTGGTATATTGTTTTTAGGAGGAATAGTATGGGAATCCATGTACGGATCAATCCAACGAAAGACGGGCGATTCCGAGCAATCGGGCTCCACGAACACGAAGGTGAGGTGGGATTCGGAGATACGCGCGAACAGGCTTTTTACAACCTGGTCGTCTACGAAATGACTTCGCGTATCTACGTTGCGGATGATCCCGCATGCGATGAGATCGTCGATCCTGAACCTGCTAAGAAATCCTGAGACCAAACACTATCCCAAGCCGCGAGAAAACCGTGAGGAGCAACGCTCCCCGCTTCTCGCGGCTTTTCTTTTGCTTTTTTATAACCAAAGAGTATTATCACGCTTGGAGGAATGATGAAAAGTATTAGTGTGCACGACACAGAAGCGCTTAGTAGCTATTACCGCGATCACATCTATGACCCGGGCGAGGTATTTGAATGGATTCGCTGGGCCGACAGGGTGATTATGAAAAATGCCCTTCTCGGCATCTTGGCAGGACTCCTCGCGCTCGCGATCTGTACTTCGCACAAAAAGCAGTGGCAACTCAAGCACTGGCTGTCTTACAAAAAGACCAGCGGTACATATATCAAACGCTGATAACCACCGTGAGAAGCTGTGAGACGTAAGTCTCCATCCGCTTCTCGCGGCTTTTCTTTTATAAAAAGAGTGAGCGGGCTTCCGTAGAAGCCCGCTTTTGAGCGTTAGCGCTATTGCTGTCGGTAGAACCCAAGCCCGGCCGGATGCGCGAGGCGCAGACGGTCGACTCCGTGGTATCCACCATAGGGATCGTTGTAGACCTCCTGGATTGTCGCGTAGACGTTCCAAATCCGACGCCCTTGCCACGGATCGGGAGTGGTGGTAAGTGGACCCACGTACACGATCTTCACGAAGTACGTGTAGTGATGGTACTCACCATCGTTTCCGGGATAGTCACCCTCGACATGGTTGGTTGTCCAGCCGAGGGAGGAACCAGAGACCTGTCTCGTTTTGGAATCGAGTCCGCGATCGAGCTTGCCGTCGAAGTTGCAGTCGACGTTGGCGAGCCACTCGCTCGACCACTTCATCTGCAGGCTGTCGTTGACGTAGTCCCCAGTCTGTCCCCAGTACTTGCCGTCGAGCTTGCGGTCGACGGAGTCGTACGTGCCATTGAACATCTGCGCCTGGTAGTTGTACCCGAACTCGTCATAGCCGGGTCTGATGACGACACCTGCCGAGTCCGTGATGAGGCCTGAGCTGATCTTCACGCACGGCTGCGCTCGTGCAGCCGTCGGAATGGAAAGAGCGAGAAACACGAACGCGCACACAAAGAACTTTTTCACACAACCTCCAATTTGTTGAGCCTGAACAAAATATTTATAACATTTTTTTAGAAAAATTACAACGCTTCGCCAACAGCGAGCATAAGTTGTACTGTAAGGGACAAGCCCAGGAGTAGTCTTAAGTTCTATGAAGACCTTTTTTTTCCACAAAACCATAACATTCCTAGCCATCTTCGCAGTTGTTACAATCATCTTCATATTGGCGAGTCTTTTTACCTCTCTGACGGAACCACCGCTGAAAGTACACTCCACGGATAGAGTGTTAATCGGTACTCCAAAGTTTCAAAGCACGGTCGAGAGCATTACTCGTTCCCCCTCTCTCCCTATCGAGACCCCTATTATTATCTTCGACGATGGCACTAAGTTTCTCGAAGACCTACTCATAGAAATATCTGGGGCAAAAGATTCAGTCACTATCACAAACTACATCTTCCACGAAGGTGTGATGACAAACTCAATCTTCGACGCTCTTATAAAAAAGGCTGAGGAGGGGGTGGCAATAAGAATCTTGTTAGACGCTTATGGAGGTCGCAAGGCTCCTGAGGAAAAACTAGAGGCTTTAAGAGAAGCTGGTGCCAAGACAGCCATCTTTCGTCCCATCAGAGTTCGCACCCTCACTCGCGCCCACCGCAGAACTCACATGAGAACCATAGTCATAGACGGACACATCGCCTATACCGGCGGTCTGGCTTTTGAAGACAGCTGGCTCGGCGATGGGACAGAGAAGGATCATTGGCGCGACACCATGTTTAAATACGACGGAGCCATGGCTAGGGCTACTCAAGACCAATTCAACAGTCTTTGGCGCCAGACCGATGGCGAGATTCTTACTGGCGAGGCTTTTTATCCCTCGGCGTATACCACGAACCCTCCTAGAGATGAATCGTATTTTGTCTCCCTTTTTCACATCCCGGCTCCGGATGTTTCTGCCGATCTTCTCGACATCATTTGGCTCACTATCAGCGGGGCCGAAAGCCACATCCTTCTCTCCACTCCCTATCTCACTCCTCCACCAGAAATTGTCGAGGCTCTAACGGAGGCCGTCAGGAGAGGAGTGGAAGTAGAGATAATCGTACCCGGCACTTATACAGACAGTAAACTTATCCAGTCTGCCACTCGCTCGTACTATGAAAAGTTACTTGAAGCAGGAATAAGGATATTCGAATACGAGCCGGGCCGTTTCCACGAGAAGTCGCTAACTGTAGATGGTCGCTGGTCCCTGATCGGCTCAGCCAATATGGACAACCGTTCGGCTTCACTTAATGTTGAAAATATTTTCGGTATAGAAGATCAGGAGTTTGCCTTAGCCCTTGAAGAACAATTTGAAGAAAACAAATCAAGATCAAAAGAATTATTGAAGGCTGATTGGCACCCCAACCTCTTCAAACAAAGTTACTACCAAATAGTCTCACTCTTTGCCAAGCAGTTTTAGTTTCAAATGCTCACTTCCTGTCTATCTTTCGGGCAAGTTCGAGCAAAAGTTCATTCTGATTTTCCAAATGAGCAATAATAACTTCTACCTCTTGCTCTGATTTTTTATTAATCTCATAGTCTGCCTGAGCGCGCTGTTCGGCAAACTTACCCTCGAGGTTCTGCCCGACCATTACCAAAGGCAAGAGGATAAGCTGAATGACGTTGGATGCAAAGAGCCATATAACGAAAGCCGGTGCGGGGTCGAAACGTAATTCAATCGGAGCCCAAAGATTCCAAAGAAGCCATCCAACTGTCCAAAAAGTAAGGATAAAAAAGAAGCCCATAGTACCCACAGCTCTGGTAACTATAAGAGCGAATCTTTCTAATGTAGAAAAAAATACTTCTGCCTCTTTTCTCGTGACTTTGACCTGCACTCTGTTTTGCTTCAGCTCAGAAAGAGGTAGAGGGTTATGTTTGTATTCCATGTGTTATTAGCATATAATAAAGCCAACAATAAGTTATACACAGAATTTGTCTCAACCCCGTATTAATCAACAGATTAAAGCCTCAGAAGTCCGTGTAATCGGATCCAAGGGCGAAAATCTAGGTGTCCTCACTCTCCAAGAGGCTCTCAAAGCAGCCGATGAGCTCGAACTTGATCTTATCGAGATCTCTCCGAACGCCAACCCTCCTGTCGCTAAAATTGCCGATGTTGGAAAGTTCCTCTACGAAGAGAACAAGAAAGCCAAAACTTCCAAAAAATCCCACTCTGTCGAGATTAAAACAGTCCAAATCAAGCTCGGCACAGGCGACCATGACCTCTCACTCAAAGCTAAAAAGACTTCTGAATGGCTTGCCGAGGGCAACAGAGTCAAAGTTGACCTCTTCCTCCCTGGCCGAGCCAAGTATCTGGATGAGAAGTTCCTCAAAGAGCGCATCGAACGCATGCTTAAGCTAGTCTCCGTCGACTATAAAGTCGCTACTCCTGCTACCAAAAGCCCCAAAGGCATGAGCGTCCTCATAGAACGAGCTTAGGCTCCCAAGCTAGACAAATCCCGGCAAATAGGTAATATAGAGAGCCATTATGGCGATGAAAACAAACAAGTCTTTCAGCAAGCGCTTAAAGCTTACCAAGAGCGGCAAGCTTCTTAACCGCAAATCAGGACGGAACCATTTCAATGCCAAAGACCGCAGGCCTTCTAAATCTGCGAAGAACAAATTAAGGGAATTCCATATCACCAACAAATCCGGTTCCCGCTTCCTTGTGAATATCAAAAGCTAGTCCATAGCATCTAGAACCTAACACCTAATCCAATGACAAGAGTTAAAAAAGGCGTAAATGCATTAAAGAGCCGCAGAAACCTTCTCAGCAAAGTGAAGGGTTACAGACATGGTCGTGGTACCAAAGAGCGCCAAGCAAACGAAGCCATCTTCCATGCAGGTACATACTCCTTCGCTCATCGCAAAGACAAGAAGGGTGACTTCCGTCGCCTTTGGAACGTCCGTATGTCTGCGATTCTCAAAGAAAACGGCGTTTCCTACTCCAAGTTCATCCCAATGCTAAAGCGAGCTAATATCGCTCTCGATAGAAAGATCCTCGCCGAGCTTGCCGAAAACCATCCCAAGACTTTTATAAAAATTCTCGAAACGGTTAAGTAAACAAAACAACAAGAAGAAGGAACGGCCCGCCGAAAAGCGGGCCGTTTGCGTTATGCCTAAATCAGCGGGATGTGGACTTCCGGGCGTTGCTCCGACAGCGCCTTCATCACCCTTTCCTGCCAAATTTTCCATTCAGGCAGGACAAGGCCGCGCTCGTCCTCGAGGAGAAATTGAACAATTTCAGAGATTGGTACCGCCCATTTCTGAGCATTATGCTCTCGGCGGTACGCCTCGTAATCTTCGGCAAGGATACGCCTGTAGTTATGGCTCAGGAAGTCCTGGACACCTCCACTGATCTGGATTCCAGCGAAGCTGTCGCCACCGGACGCGAAGTCCTTTTCATACATTTTCTGGATAACGTCGATACCCCTCATGATCGCGGGGCCGGCGCTCCAGCTGGTAAAGGTAGTACAGGGAGGTTCCCCACACAAGACATCGAGAACATCAGCTTCCTGCCAATAAAAGCAAAGCGGCGCATCTTGCGGCATCATCTGCCGGCACATTTCAAGCAATCCTTGCGGGTGCTGCGTTTCGGACCCTGTTTCAAACTCCACTCACCCCTCCTTAGTTAGAGAACTGTCTAGATTCTTATTATAGCAGAATAACCAAAATACCCAAAAACTTCCCACTTGGCGGTTTCACCGCCAAGTGGTTAGGATTCAAGTTCCTTTTCTAATTCCTTCCGTTTCAATATATCTTTCAAAGAAGCCCTGGCGAAACTTTGATACTCTTTTGGGTTTCTAAATTGCCCTAGGACTATTTCCGGACTACATATACAGTCATTTTCATCTCCAATGTATTCCTCCCAACTAGATTTACTTAATTTATATGGTTCTCCCTTAAACCTATTATTCAAGTTTACGTATGCACTTACATGGCGAAGATACGAATCATTATCAATATGTTTTGATTTAAATACTCCTTGAAATAAGGCTCCACTCCTTCTGTGCTTATTATTAAAATACCAAGTGTAACCACCCAGCCTTTTCATGAATTCACTGATTCCATTTTCCGTAAGTTGCCTAAGAATAAAATGGAAATGGTTTGGGTTAATACAGTAACAGATAATTTCTACCAACTTATCTCTTTTGTTTTTTGTTTTATCAAAAGAATTTTCAAAAATACTTCCTATGGGCTCTACGGAGTTAAACTCTTTAATACTTTGGAAAAATCTCTCCAAGTCCTCATGATCTTGAAATATGGAGCGCTTGTCTACGCCTCTGTTATAAATATGATAGTACTCTCCTTCCACGAAAGGCACTTTTCTCATAAACTTAGTTTACCACTTGGCGGTTTCACCGCCAAGTGGTTATAAATTCAGTTCGTAGCTCTTCCCTTTTTCTGTCGCTATCGCTTCTACTCCTAGCTCGTCCCTCAAACGCTGAGCCAAGAAAATTGATGACTTAGGTTCCCCCATGGCAACAAAAACCTTTTTCAAAGTCTTGGCACTAGTAGAGACGAAATCGACAAGAGTATCTGAGTCAGCATGCGCAGAAAAGCCATCTATCTTTTCAACCCTGGCTTTCAACAAAACTCGCTTATTGTTTATCATTATTTCTTTCACTCCCTCCTCAATCATCCTGCCTGGTGTTCCGTGTGCCTGGTAGCCTACCAGGAGGATCGTGGAGTTCGGATCCGGTAGATATCTTTCTTCATGCCCCACGATGCGCCCAGCGGTCGACATACCCGAGCCTGCAATTATAATTTTTGCCCCTTCCACTCCGGCTATTTCCTTTGAGTCTCTGACAGACAGAGTTTCCTTAAGTTCGTTGAATTTAAATATCTCATCACCAGCCTTCATGTCACTTAAGGCTTTTTGGTTATACAGGTCTGTTACTCTCTCATAAATCCTAGTTAAACGTATAGCAAGTGGTGAATCCAAAAAAACTGGCACAGAAGGCACTTTCTTGGATTCAAAAAGATTATCAAGCTTGTAAAGCAGGACTTGCGTACGCTCGAGGGAGAAAGCCGGTATGAGAAGCGTGCCTCCCCGCTCTATAGACTCTCTCACTATCCTGTCGAATTTTTCATCACGCTCCTCCTTGCTCTCATGGTTGCGGTCTCCATACACACTTTCGATCAGAAGATAATCCAAACCTTCTATCTTCTCCAAATCCTCTAATATTGGCGAAGGAGAGTTACCCAAGTCACCGGTAAAGAGCATGGTCTTACCTGAAGGAAAAGTGAACTTCACCATTGCAGAACCAAGAATGTGTCCAGCATTATAAAACTCGACTTTGATTCCATAAAAATCCAATACTTCATGGTATTTGACCGTTTTCCAAAGATTTAAAGCATCCGCTACGTCATTTTGGACATAAATAGGATTTTCATCATAAGAATTAATCTTTGCCGCATCCTCAAGAAGAAGTCCGGCGATGCTCTTAGTCTCGGGGGTAGAATAAATCTCTCCTCTAAATCCTTCCTTATAGAGCTTGGGTATGAGACCTATGTGGTCGATGTGTGCGTGAGTGACATATAAAACATCGATAGAAGATGCGTCATATGGAAATACTTTCTTATTGTGCTCATCGGTATCTCCCTCACCCTGGAGCATGCCACAATCAATAAGAATCTTTCTTGCCCCTCGAAGCCTTGGCGAAGTGGGGCTATTATCAAACTCGAGTAAAAAATTCGCCCCAGTCGTCGACCCTGCGCCGCCGTAGCAAGTGAGTTTAGACATTGCGATAAATCGTAGCTTTAAGAGAAATAAATATA
Organism: Candidatus Zambryskiibacteriota bacterium; assembly: GCA_024654145.1. GTDB lineage: Bacteria > Patescibacteriota > Minisyncoccia > Phycocordibacterales > Zambryskibacteraceae > UBA5004. The sequence continues at coordinate 7,159 of JANLIM010000075.1, forward strand.
CCTAAGAAAGCTCCGGCAGCATTAGAGACAAAATCATTAAACACATCTTGAACATACATATTCTCGTGCGCCTGAGTGAGGCCCAGAACGTATTCTAAAATCTCCCAAACCACACCAGAAAACATTACACATGAAAGTACGCTCATAGTAAGTACAAAAACTTTGTCAGAACGATTCTCAAAAAATTCCCCATAATATAAAACCCAGTATCCTGCAATACCTCCGGTGACTCCAGCCAAAAAGTGCATTACCCAGTCAAACCACCAATAAATCCAGTAAAAATAAAAATAATGCGCGGAAATTTGAAGCAATGTAAAGATGATCGCCAAAAAAAGGCTAGCTAGAAGTAGGTTTGTTCTCGTAGACATTGAACTATTCTAGCAGACAACAGAAACCCCGACCAATGTCGGAACGAAAAATCCCAATCGGCTAACAGCAGATTGGGATTGTTCGGTAGGGTTATTTTGGTATACCCTAGTTTTTAAAACTAGGTGGGTGTCCTCAGCTGTAATCCCAAGGGATACAACAATTTGGACTCCCTGAAAATGTTTTAGCTAGATAATACCTCAAATAACCCTGTACTTAGTATAACGTATGAGAAGAGAAAAAATGTGTTGATAATGTATGGACTCACAGGTAAAAACATTTCGTATTTCCTACCGTAATTACTTGATGGATTGAGACTACTCCAAAATACCGTCCAAATTCACGTCATAAAGTATCTCTTCTTGCACCAAACGATAATTTATGACTTCCTCCTGCGTGAACCAATGATTGATCTCATCTTCGGCTTCTTTCACAGAGCCTGAGCAATGCACTATGTTTCTAATGGCGCGCTCATCCTGATCACTCATAGCATAGGAATCGAGCACATAGTCTCCACGGATAGTACCAACGTCTGATGTGAGGGGCTCTGTGCCGCCGGTGATCTTCTTGACCACCTTTTGTGCATGAGCTCCTTCCCAAATCATGGCTATGATAGGGCCGGAGGTCATGAATTTCTTGAGATTCGCAAGGATCTTAGCTGTAATCTCAAGCGGATCTTCAGAAGGAGGAGTGAGGCCTTTGGAGCGATAGCCTTCAATGGTCTTCTCCCCTGTAACTCGGCGCCACTCAGGATCCAGAGTATAGTGCTTTTCGATAAAAGTTTCGTCCACCACGACCATCTTCAAAGCCACGAGCTTGAGGCCGACTCTTTCAAATCTCTTTATCACTTCTCCGATAAGTCCTCTCTGTATGCCGTCCGGCTTCACTGCTACAAAAGTTCTTTCCTTCTTTGGGTGGTTTGTCATAGGGTTAGTATTATATTGCCTTTCTCGGTTATAGCAACGGTGTGTTCGAAGTGGGCACTTCTGGAGCCATCCTTCGTTTTGATAGTGTACCCATCGTCTGTGAGCTTGATGTGCTCTTTGCCGACATTGACCATAGGTTCTATGGCTATGACCATACCGGGAACTAGCTTCACTCCCTTCCCTGACTGACCAAAGTTGGGTACAAATGGCTCCTCATGTACTGAGTAACCGACTCCGTGCCCAGCCAGATCCTTGGCCAAAGAAAAACCTGTTGGTTTAACTACCTGGGATACTGCGAATCCTATGTCGCCAACTGTGTTTCCCGGCTTTGCGACCTCTATCCCCCGCTCAAGAGCGAGCTTGGCGGTATCCATAAGCTTCTTTGACTCATCGTCCACCACCCCAGCAGCTACAGTCACAGCCGCATCGGTAATAAGCCCTTTGTGCAAAATGCCGAGGTCAAGAGAAACTATGTCTCCGTCATTAATAATCCTTTCGGCTTCGTTCGGAATGCCATGCACGATCTCGTCGTTAATGGAAATGCAGAGCGCTGCTGGATAAGGTCGCTTCGCTCCGTGGGGCTGGTAGCCCAAGAAAGCGGGTTTGTCCCCCATCGACTTAATAAGTCTCAAAGCTTCTTCTTCCAAAATAAGAATAGAAACGCCGGGCTTCACCATGGCGCTAAGCTCTGAGAGAATTTGGGCATGATGCTTACCACCTTCACGAAGCGTCTGGATTTCCTTTTCGCTTTTAAGAAGAATAGTCATGGGCTGCGATGATCTCGGAGTGAACCTTCTCTATAGGCTGCTCTCCGTTGACCTCGAAGAACCGATAATAGGGGTTATTACGGAAATATTCAACCGCAGGCATAGTATCTCTTTCAAACCAATCCAGGCGCTTATCTATCTTTGCAATGTTAAGATCGTCTTTGCGTCCTCGGGCAAGAAGCCTTTCCTCGGACCAGCGGCGGGAAACATTGATATAAATGACGGTCGGTTTCTCTCTTTTATAAAACTGCATGGCGGAAGTAAGCAACTCTGCCTCTGCCAGAGCCCTAGGCGCCCCATCGAATACTAGATGCATATCGTCTTCCAATTCATCTATCAAAACATTCGTCCACATCCAGCAGGCCAGGAAGTCCGGCTGGCGCTCATCCATTTCATAAATACTTTTAGAAATCTTGGAAGAAAGGCTCTCACCTCGGATAAATTTGCGGAAGTGCTCACCAGTCTCCACATATAGAATCTGCCGCTTCGCTTCGTCGAAGTGTGCGATGCGCTCCTTCAAAAGATCTGCCTGAGTCCCCTTCCCACATCCCGACCGTCCAATAAAAATAATAGTTTGAAGCATATATACAGTATAAACTCTAATTTCTAAATCCTAAACTCTAAATAAGCACCAAACCCTAAATTCGAATTTTGAAAATTGAGATTTATTTAGAATTTAGATATTAGAATTTAGGATTTTTAGTATTCTCTTACACTTATCTGTGCGTCTACTTTTTTGATGAGGTCGATTACTACCGAGACCACGATGAGAAGGGCTGTACCACCGATGGCGAGCGCCTGAATGCCAGTGAGAGAGCGAAGGATAAGTGGGAGAACAGCGATAATACCGAGGAAAAGCGCTCCGACGAGAGTAAGCCGAGTGAGAATACGGGAAATGTAGTCTGCTGTAGTTACTCCAGGACGCACGCCAGGAATAAAGGCACCAGATTTCTGAAGGTTAGTAGAAATGTTGTCCGGGTCAAAGGTGACTGCCGTGTAGAAGTATGTAAAGAGAACCACCAAGACAAAGTAAACACTAGTGTAGATCCAAGTATTAGCGATAAGTCCGAGGAAAAAGCTTGCAACAGAACTCACCGAAGCAATGCTTGATTGTGAAAGGAACTCAAAAATCATCTGAGGGAAAAGGAGGATAGAGAGAGCGAAGATGATCGGGATCACGCCGGCCTGGTTTACTCGCAAAGGTAAGTATGTAGATACGCCGCCGTAAGTCCTGCCACCTCTCACCTGCTTGGCATACGTGATAGGAATAGGCCTCTCAGCTTCTGTCACAACCACTACGCCGAATGTCACAAGCAGAGCCACAACAAGCCCAGCGAGATACACGGGGAGCTGGGAAGGATCAAAGGTGAAGATTAGTTGCGAAACCATACCAGGAAGTGTCGCAACGATACCGGCAAAGATGATAAGAGAAACACCGTTACCAATACCAAACTCGGTAATGAGGTCACCAAGCCAGACCAAGAGCATTGAGCCGGCTACGATGACAAAGAGGACCACTATCAAATCTCCAAAAGCAAGTTGGGGAAGAACAGCCTGACCCTGCAGGAGCTTGATAAAGGCATAGCCCTGGATAAAGGCAAGAGGCACAGTAAGGAGTCTCGAGTATTGGGTAAAACGCTTGCGGCCAGCCTCGCCTTCCTCCTGGTGCAGGGCCTTGAGCTTAGGCGACATAACGGTCATAAGCTGCATGATGATAGAAGCTGTGATGAAAGGACCCACACCGAGCATGACGATAGAGAGATTGGAAAGGCCTCCGCCGGAGAAAATATTCAAAAGGTTCAAAAACTCGCTTCCAGAAAAAAGGCTCTGAAGTCTCATAACATCAATACCAGGAATAGGGATAACTGCAAAGACACGCGCGATAGCAAGAATACCAAGCACAAAGAAAATGCGCTTGCGGAGGCTCGGGTCTCCGAAAATCATTCTCAGTTTCTCGAAAAATTTGCTCATGTTTTACTTCGCTACACGCTTGGCCTTCTTAGTAACCAAATGCTTTTTAAGTTCTTCGCCTTTGAGTTTGACCTGGAGAGACTTGAGCGAAGAGATGCCTCGCCCGCGGAGCTTCGGCACTCGCTTAATAGTATCGCGAATCTCTGGACGTTTCTTGTGTCCAGCACGGGCATTCTGCCCCTTGGTGCCACGACCAGCAGTCTTACCGCGCGTTCCACCTCGACCAACCTGTCTGGCCTTCTTGTTCGGATTCTTTCTTCTTAGTGTATGAAATTGCATATGTGTTGCGATACTAATCTACGAATTCATGCGAATTATACCAATGAATTCTTATTCGTATCATTCGTCTGAGTTATTCGTATATTGGCATCATAATTACGGATCTTGGTGTTCTCAAGCTTTCTCAAGGCCTCAATTGCGGCATAGGCATTGTTCGCGCTGTTCTTACTTCTTGAATAGAGCTTAGCTCCCACTTCTGTTAAGCCTGCGAATTCAAGAACTGTTCGCACGGAGCTACCAGCAAGAATTCCTTTGCCCTTAGCAGGGCGAATCTTAACCCAAGAAGCGGCATACTTAGCTTCTGTCTCGTGGGGAATAGACATGTTCTTGGTCGTGTTGACCTTGATCATGTTCTTCTTGGCATCACGGAAGGCCTTGTCGATAGCGAGAGGAGTGTCGGCGGCCTTGCCCTGTCCTACTCCAACAGAACCCTTTCTGTTGCCTACTACAACAGCCACAGAGAAGCTGAAGCGACGACCTCCTCCCATCACACGAGTCACGCGCCTCAAGCTTACAATCTTCTGATCAAACTCAGGCTTTACCCTGCTATCGCGGCGCTGAGGACGGCGATTACCTCCACCTCTACCTCTTCGCCCTCTATCTCCACCTTCACGAGGTGGACGAGGAGTAAAAGCAGGAGCCTCTGTTTTAGGAGTCTCTGTCTTTGCTCCAACATTTTCAATTGGAGTAGTTGGTTCTTTTTCTATTGTGGTATTTTCAGTAGTCATATTTAAAATTCTAATCCGCCTTCGCGGGCGCTCTCTGCGAGAGAGCGCACCTTGCCTGTATAAATGTATCCGCCCCGGTCGAAGACTACTTTCTTAATAGACTTCGTACCAGCTAGCTTGGCTAGCTCTGCACCAACCTTCTTGGCATCACTACCACTAGCGCCAGCAAGTGTAGCGCCCTTAGCATCATCAATCAGCTGAGCATAGATAGCTGTGTTTGACTTGAAGACAGAGAGACGTGGTCGCTCTGAAGAACCATGGATTTTAGCCCTGATCTTTTTGCGCTTCCTATCTCGTGCTGATTGTTTTACTAATGCCATGTTGTTGGTTGTTAGTCGTTGGTTGTCAGTTGTTATGCTGACTTTTTACCCTGTTTCCTTGCGATAACCTCGTCATGATAACGCATTCCTTTGCCTTTGTAAGGCTCAGGCTTCTTAAGAGCGCGGACATTGGCTGCAAAGGCGCCCACCATCTCTTTATCTGATCCGGAGATGGTGATGTTGTTCTTTTCTGCTGTCACGGTAAGGCCTGTGGGAATATTCATCTCGACAGGATGAGAAAATCCGAGAGCAAAAACCATCTTAGCTTGCCCTGAGCCCGTCGAAGGGTCTCCTTTGACCTCAGATTTGAACCCGATGCCTTCAAGGATAAGCTTCTTTTCGAAAGGCTTGTTTACTCCAGCTACCATGTTTGTGATATGGGAAGCGTAGGTGCCCCAAAGCGCGCGGGATTCCAAAGTCTCTTTGCGGGGATGAACAGTTACAGTATTACCCTCTACCTTTACTTCAATAATAGGATGAAGTGGTCGGGAAAGTTCACCCAAGGGTCCTTTGACAGACACGGTTTTATCCGAGATTTGAATCTCGGTTTTCTCTGGAAGTGTGATTAATTTTTTACCTATACGTGACATGATTTAAATTATTTATGGTGAACTTGTTGAATTTACCAAATATTGAAAAGTGCTTCGCCTCCGAGCTTCGCCGCCTTGGCATCGCGACCAGACATCACTCCGGCTGAAGTGGAGACAATGAGCGCGCCGTAGCCACTTCTTACCGCTCGCATCTCACTCGACTTCTTATAAATACGCTTGGACGGCTTGGAGATCCTCTCTACTCCTTGAATCTTAGGCACGCGATTCTCGCCCTTGAGAAGAGTGACAACCAAGGCTTTTCTTCCACCCTCCATCTTGACCTCTACATCCTTTACGAAGCCTTCTTTCTTCAAAACTAGAGCAATAGAGTGCCTCAGCTTGGAGTAAGTCGAAGCTACGCTCTCGTGTCCAGCGTTGCCTGCGTTCTTGATCTGAATGATGAAGTTTGAGATTTGATCCATATAAGTGCTAATCTACAAATCTATTCGAATCTACGAATGTCTGCGAATAATTTGTTGCCATTTGTAGTATCGTATTCATTCGAAGATTGGTATCTACCAGCTTGATTTCTTAACACCAGGGATCTTGCCTTCGTTGGCAAGCTCGCGGAAGCAGATGCGGCAAAGATCGAAGTCTCTCATGTAACCACGCTTTCTCCCGCAACGGAAACAACGGTTAGTAGCCCGAGTCTTGAACTTGGGCTTCTTTTTGGAACGTGCGATGACTGAGGTCTTTGCCATAAATGAAAGAAAATAGGCTCAAAAGCCGTTGCGACAGCTTATCATAAGGATATTCAGGTTTCAAGGGCTTTTCTACCCTGATATGAGAAAGGCGCCGGAGTTAGCCGGCGCCTTTGAAGCGAAATAGGAGGCTCTAGATTGATACTGCTTTGTTTGGTTCCTTCTCGGGAGCTACCCGAAGACCCTTGAAAGAACCGAAATAGTACCAACCAGAAAAACATGTGGAGATGATCAATACGAGCCTGATAGCGACCAGCCCCGCTTCTGAACCAACTCCAAGGTAGCGGAAGTCGTCAGTCCAGAAGACTACGACAAGCGCAATCAAACAGGTCAGCCAGAGAGACCCGAGCGAGCAATTAACAGCTAGCCTATAGAGATACATTGAAACTCCTTGTTGAAGTTGAACTGCCCCGAACTATTAGAGCATAGTTGGGCTATTTTTTAAATGGGAATCCTAAGTGTGTGAGAAACTTAATCACCTCCTCTTTAGACTTGGCTGTTGTCACGATGGTAATAGCAAAACCAAAAACATCTTTCAGTTCTTCGTCAGTCGTCTCAGGGAAAATGCTGTGCTCTTTAATACCGAGAGTGTAGTTACCCATCTCATCTGCTGCTGTGGGAGAAATGCCGCGGAAGTCTTTGGTGCGAGGAAGGGCGATATTGATAAGGCGATCGAGAAAATCATGCATACGCTGTCCGCGGAGAGTAACCTGGTAGCCGACAACGTCACCTGTGCGAGATTTGTAGCTAGCGATAGAAACCTTTGCACCCCTTGGAGAAGCTTTCTGCCCGGTGATCTTGGCTAGGCGATCTTCTACAACCTTAAACTTAGCCTTGTCTTTAAACGACCCGACTCCGGTAGAAATAACCACCTTAAGCAGACGCGGCATCTGCATGGCGTTTTTGTATCCTTCTAAAGTCTTAGCCTTTTCTTTAATAGTCAGAGTTTTCATGGGATTTATACTTACAACCTACGACTTACTACCTACAACTTTCTTAGTTTTCTTGTTGGTTGTCGGTTGTTTGTTGTCGGTTAGTCTAACGTTTGAAGCATGGATGGGAAAGTGCTTTTCAATCACTTCCCCCTTACCGCCTCCTTTCTTGGATTTCTGTGTCATCTTCCTAGAATTAACACCTTCAACCAAAACTTGGTTGGTGCGTGGAAGGGCGCGGGAAATCTTGCCAGTCTTACCCTTGTCTTTGCCCGCTAGCACTATTACATTATCTCCTTTTTTTACGTGCATGGAAGTTCTAATCAACGAATAATACGAATTCTACTAATGTCTGCGAATGATTCGTTGCAATTTGTAGATTGGTATACATTTGTAGATTGGTACTATACCACTTCTGGCGCCTTAGAAATAATGCTCTGGAAGCCCTTCTCGCCAATCTCTCTAGGCACTGGTCCGAAGACGCGGCCTGCGAGTGGCTCTTTCTTGGTATTGTCGAGAATGACGACCGCATTCTCGTCGAAGCGAACATAAGTGCCGTCCTTCCTGCGGAAAGGAGAGCGTGTACGTACCACTACAGCGTAGAGAACATCCTTCTTTTTAACCGCCTTACGTGGCTCTGCCTTCTGGACAGAAAGGACGACCAACTCCCCGATAGAAGCAGTGCGCTTCTTGGACGCGCCAAGTATCTTGAAGATTCGGCCGATTTTTGCTCCGGAGTTGTCTGCTATTTGGACTATTGTTTGCGGCTGAATCATAAACTAGGTGTTAGCTGTTAGCTTTTAGCTATTAGCTTAAAATGCTTATCCTTCGAGATTGGCCTCGTTTCGACGATCTGTACTTTATCACCAACCTTGGCAGTATTGCCAGCGTCATGGGCTTTGAACTTTTTGTGGGTGTTTATGAACTTTCCATACTTAGGATGTTTTTCATAACGGGCCACTTCAACCACAGCAGTATCTTTCATTTTGTCAGAAACAACCACTCCAGAGAATGTTCTTGGATTACTTGTTTTTTGTTCTTTGTTGCTTGTGTCTTTCATAAATTTATTTCTCGCTCTTAGCAGAGTTAATTTCTGTCATGATGCGGGCAATCTCCTTTTTGGCAGCGCGCCCTTCCTTAACATTCCTGGTACGGGAGCCAGCTGTGCCAAAACGAAACTTGTGCAAAACCTCCCTCTGCTCATAAAGAGCCTTGGTTAGGTCTTTGTCGCTTTTTCCTTTGTAAGTTGTTTTCTTCATGTTGTTGGTTGTCGGTTGTTGGTTGTGGGTCTTTTACCTCGCTACAATCTTAGTCTTCAAAGGAAGCTTGGTGCCAGCCTTTCGAAGCGCTTCTTTTGCTACAGGCTCTGCTACCCCATCGACTTCAAAAAGTATGCGCCCAGGGAGTACGGCCGCTACATATCCTTCGAGATCTCCCTTACCTTTACCGAGCTTCACTTCAGCGGGCTTTTTGGTATAAGGCATGTCAGGAAAGATTCTAATCCAAAATCGCCCAGTCTTACCTACAGAACGAGAAACAACCTTACGAGCAGCCTCAATCTGGTTGGAACGAATACGAGCAGGAGCCATGGCTTTGAGACCAAAGGAGCCAAAAGCGACTGTCACCCCGCGGGAAGCGACGCCGACTTTTTTCGGATTCTTCCTCATGGTCTGCCATTTTCGAAATTTTACTTTTTTAGGAAATAACATGGTATTGAAAATTATTTATCGTTCTCGAAAATGTCGCCTTTATAGATCCAGACCTTCACCCCGATAGTGCCGTAAGGCATGATTGCCTTTGTGCAATGGTAATCTACATCTGCGCGGAGAGTTTGGAGAGGAATACGTCCAAGCTTCCTATCTTCGGTGCGGCTCATAGTTGCACCTCCAAGACGTCCCGCGAGGAAAACTCTCACGCCCTGTACATCGCGGTTGGCCATAACCTTCTCGAGAGTCGACTTCATTACACGGCGGAAAGGCAGACGCTTCTCAAGTCCCTCTACCACCATCTGAGCAACTATTGCCGCATTGGCTTCGGCGTTCTTCACTTCCTTAATATCAAACTTGAGATCTACTTTCTGGTCTAAAAGTTTGTGCTTCTCAAGAAGTTTCTTTAATTCGAGACGAAGTGCTTCTGCTCCATCTCCCTGACGTCCGATGATCATGCCTGGGCGAGAAGAACTGAGAATTACACGGAGGGCCTTGGCGCTTCTTTCAATTTCAATATCAGCTATAAAAAATCCTTTAAGTTTCTTCTCCAAATATTCGCGTATCAAAACATCCCCACGAAGATGGGTCTTATAAGTTGCCTTAGGAGAAAACCAGCGACTCTTCCAGTCTCTGAGTATGCCAAGGCGATGTGAATATGGATGGACTGTGTGTGTCATAAGATTAGCTGTTAGCTGTTAGCTTAGAGCTTTTAGCTTTTTTAGATTTTTTGGGAACACCCTCTGTAACCACTACGGTCACGTGAGAAGTGCGCTTGCGAATAGGGTTTGCCATACCTCGCGAGCGAGGGCGGCGGCGATAAAGGGTCGGGCCCTCGTCTACCATAAGAGACTTGATTGTCAGATTCTCTGTTGCAATGTTCTGACTCTTTGCATTAGCAAGAGCGGAAGCAAGGAGTTTCTGGAGGGGAAGAGCGGCACGATTCGGCACAAAAGAAAGTATGTCGATAGCTTCGGCAATAGACTTCCCTCTTACAGCACCAGCCACCAAACGCACCTTGCGAGGAGACTGGCGGTAATTTTTGAGGTGTGCTTTGGCTTCTGTCATATTCTTACTCTTTATTACTTCTTCGCATCTGCTGATCCCTTCGCTGCTTTGGCTGCGGAGATCTCGCTCTCCTTTTGTTTCTGCTCAAGCTCCTTCTGCATCTTACCGCCGTGGCGGTTGAACTTGCGGGTCAAAGAGAATTCGCCCAAGCGATGCCCAACCATGTCTTCGGTAACGAAGACCTCCACATGCTCACGTCCATTGTGAACTCCAAAAGTGAAACCAACCATTTCTGGCGCAATCTGGCAGGCTCTGGACCATGTTTTAATAACGCCGGTTTCAGTCGGCTTCTTGCCCTCAATCTTTTTCAAGACGCGAGGGTCAACATATGGGCCTTTTAGGGATGATCTGGACATTTTCTTTATCTCAAAACAAAAAGCGTGAGAGCGCTTGTAGGGAAATATAGTATAGAAATACATACATAATGTCAATTTATCCTTCCTAATCTATACCAAAAACCGCCCTAGCAGGCGGTTTTTGGTAATTGAGAGTATTACCTAGCTAGAGTAACTCTGTTTAGTTGTGTCTGTTGCTCATTTCTGCGCGGAGCTTCTCAATGAAGCGACCGGCTGCTTCCTGACCACCAAGACCGAAAGAAAGACCGACAGCCAAAGAAATGGCGATAACGAAGCCAGTGAAGAGAGTCTGGCTGAATGCTGCTGCAATACCGAGGTGAGAGAGCGCAACCAGGATCGCAAAGATCCAGATAGCCCACTTGGCGACAGCGCCAGCAAAGTGAGCTGACTGTACGCCGGCTGTGCGAGCGGTTGTAACCACTACACGGCCAACTACATCACCAATCACACCTGCTACCAACAGAACCAAAGCGGCAGCAAGGACGCGTGGAAGATAGCCAAGGACAACTTCCTGAAGGAAGAGGTTAACCTGAGCAAGACCCAAGATATCGAGGGCTGCGACCAAGAAAACCACGATAACAAACCACTTTACCAAGGCTCCGATGAATGCACCGGAATCAAGGTTAACACCTCCACGGCGGAGGAAAGTCTCGAGACCTGCGCGGCGAAGCGCGTCATCAATCTTAAGAGCTCGGAAAACTTGCGCTATAGCACGGCCAATGAGAGCTCCGATGAGCCAACCAAGGACGAGGATAACAATAGCGACAACAAGGTTCGGAACGAAGTTAAGTACGCCGATCCAAAGATTCTGGAAGGAAAGGGTAAGAACTTCTCCCCATGTGTTTAATAACATATATTCTTGACTGAGTTCCGCCGATTGGCGGATGTGCTATACAGCACTTAATTACTAATTACCACTCTAAAAGGGGTATGTAAATATTATACACGTGTTAAACAAAGGATATTTTGAGCCTGTGGACAACCTTGCCTACCGGCAGGCAGGCCTAGATGCCTAATTTATTGAGTATTTTATGGTGCCTAGAGTCAAGAATGTCACGGATGAGTTTATCGTATATGCCTAATCGATATTGGAAATCGACAGTTTCAAAGGAAGCGAAGCGTATTTCTTTGCCTAATTCAGCCTCAATAGAAGAGATTACAGAGTTTAACTTACTCTGCTTGAGATTGTCCCCGACCAAAAGAATATCTACCCTAGAGTCTGGGTCATGGAGGAAAACTCCCGAGACAAGTATGAGCTTCACAGTGCCCACCTTTGAGAGCTTCTTCACTATTTCCCTTTCGGAAAATGGAGTTGCATCTATTAGGAAGTTTCCTATAGCGGGGAGATAAAGGTAGTTTGAGTTCAGCATGTAGCCTTTGGCCCTTTTCTTTATCAAGCCTGCTTTGGTGAGGTTATTGAGTTCCCTTCTGGCTACATTGGGTCTTTCCTTAGTCCTAGAAGCCACTTCAGCTAGAGTAAGGGTGAGCCCTGGGTTAAAGATGAAAAGACGCATAATCTTAACCTTAGCCACCCCGCCGAATATAAGGGAAACGGATTTCATATCTATGACCGTATTCTAGACCGACGCTCAACAACTTACAACTAACAACACTTAGGCAAAAGAAAAAGCAGTTTTCGTGACTCTCGCAGGCCGACTGGGCCGAGAGAGCGAAATTCTCAGCAGAGAATTATCGCGAGTCTAAGAAAACTGCTTTTTCTGAAGCCTATTTGAGAGTCACTTTACCTCCTGCTTCCTCAACTTTCTTTTTAAGATCTTCAGCTTCTTCCTTCTTCATGCCTGCTTTGAGCATAGAAGGAGCTGCGTCTACAAGATCCTTTGCTTCCTTGAGTCCAAGAGCAAGTACTTCCTTCACAACCTTGATCACGGCAATCTTATTAGCACCACCGTCAGTGAGTTCTACATCTGCTGTAGATTTCTCTTCCTCGGCTGGACCGGCAGCTACTGCTGGACCGGCAGCTACTGCTGTAGCGGAGACACCGAACTTCTCTTCGAAGACCTCCACGAGTTCGTTGAGATCCAATACTGACATCTCTTCAATCTCCTTAACAATCTTTGAGAACTTGGCAGGAACAGCTACATCTTTCTTCTCTTCTGTCTTTGCTTCTACTGCTGCTTCTGCAGCTACGTTTGTTTCTTCTGTCATAGTATTAATTTTCTATTTTTAATTAACCTCTTGCTTTTGCAATCTCATTGAGCGCAATTGCGAAACGCTGTATAGGAGAATTGATGATATTGACGAACATGCCGCGTAGCACCGGTGTCGGAGGAATCGTAGCGATCCCTTCGATTTCGGACTTGGACATATACCTGCCTTCAAAGACTCCGCCGAGAATATTGAGATTCTCAGGGAACTTCTTCTGGAAAGTGTAGACCTCGCGAGCCGGAGCTACCAAGTCTTCACCCCAAGCGAGTGACAACTCACCTGGAAGTTCTGGTCGCTCTCCATCGAACTTCGCATCTTCAAGTGCTCGTGCTGTAAGGGTCTTTTTAGCAACAGTATAGGAAACACCACCCTGCTTAAGAGCCTGACGCATCGCAGTCGTGTTACCAACTGAGAGACCTTTGAAGTTTACGAAGACAAGTGAACCAGCGCCTTTTATAGCACCTTTCAACTTATCGACTATTTCTCCTTTCTTCTGCTTTGTAATAGCCATAGTAATTCAAGCTTACAGCTTTTAGGTTGTAGCTTTTAGCTTTTAATACACACATATAAGGACAAATAGAGAAAATCGATCTCGACAGGACTTCTTGAAGCTAGCAGCTGATAGCTTGTAGCTAATAGCTGAACCCATGCCTGTTGTCTTTGACCTTACGAGAGATATCCTACAGATTTTTATATAAAAAGCAAAGGCGCCGCGACCCAATGGTCGCAGCGCTTGATGAGAAAGCCCTTACTTCTTACGACGAGACTCACGCTCGCGACGCTTACTGTAATGCGCCCAGGCCTGCGCACCCAACTCCATACAAATCGGCCTAGCATCCACGAATCGAAAACGGGGAGCTACAAGAGCATGAATTGCGATCAACACAGGATCTCCCTTCTTGCCGCTTGTAAGACCCTGTTTGATCGCCAGTTGAGTCGCCTTGTTTTTTATAGTTTCTTGGTCACCTCCGTTAAGTTCCGCATAGTAAGCTATCGTGTTCAGTTGTGAAATAAAAGCGTTAACAGACCTCATGTAGTTCACCTCTGCAAAGCTACCATCCTATGCTTACCCTACAATATTATTAAACTATGTCAATCAAAAACTCCCTTCGGGGAGTTTTTGATTCTATTTCCTCTTGCCAACTCTTCGGCGATTGACGATGAATTTGTTTGAATATTTCTTGGCTCGTCTGGACTTCTGACCTTTGCCTGTTGGCTTACCGTAGACCGAAATTGCGCGTCGACGTCCGCGACCCTGACGGCCTTCACCTCCTCCGTGTGGGTGGTCTACTGGGTTCTGAGCAGTACCACGTACTGTTGGACGAATACCGAGCCATCGTGAACGTCCGGCCTTACCGAGATTTACAAGCCTGTTTTCATTGTTTGAAACTTCTCCAATAGATGCCCATGCGTTAGCAGGAACTTTACGAACTTCAGTAGAAGGCATTTTGAGGTCGACATAGCCACCATCCTTGGCAAGCACTTCCGCATAATCGCCGCCAGAGCGGGCAATTTTCGCACCACCTTTGTGCTTAAGCTCCACGTTGTATACAAAAGTACCTACAAGCATGTTGCCGAGGGGTAAACGGTTGCCTGGAGTCTGAGGTGCTTTCTCCGAAACTATAAAAGTGTCCCCTACTTTAGCTGTGTTGTGGAGGAGCACGTAGCGCTTCTCGCCATCCTTATAAACTGCAAGTCCAATAAAGCCAGAACGATTTGGATCGTACTCAATGCTTTTGATTGTGAAAGGGATGTCGAATTTGTTGTAGGAAAAATCAATATCACGGTGCAGTCTCTTGTGTCCGCCTCCCTTGTGGCGAGTGGTAATGCGTCCTGTGTTGTTGCGTCCCATTGCTCGACGGAAGCCCTTTGTAAGAGACTTCTCAGGCTTATTGGTCGTAATAAGTTTCCGGTAATCAATACCAGACATATTGCGGCGGGACTTTGTTGTTGGCTTGTATTTTTTCATTATAGTAATTCAATCTTGTCTCCCTTCTTCAGATATACATAAGCCTTCTTTACCCCGCTCTTCACACCACTCTTACCGCGGATAAAAACATTTCGCGAAGGAAGATTAACAATACGAATTTTCTCCGGGGTAACCTTGTAAGACTCTTTGACGGAAAGTGCTACAGAGTACTTGGTTGCGGATTTGGCAACCTCGAAAACGTAAACATTGTTTTTGTCCGCAGCAATAGCCGCCTTCTCGGTGATACGAGGGGCCTTGAGCACGTTTACAGGTTTGAGGTTGAGGTTAGCCATATTATTTCTTTGCAGTCTTTACAGGTTTGGTGCGGGAAGCGCCCGGGGAAGCAATTTTGCGCTTCTTTTTCTCTGCTCCTGGAATCTTGGCAAAAGCATCTTTTGGATTCTCAAGAATAAGATACTTATATTTGAGAAGAGTTAGGGGGCTTAAGTTTCGCGCTTCTACGACCTGGACATTGCCCATGTTTTTGAAGGCGTTCTCAGTGCTCTTATTCTTGTCTGCAAGGGCGATGGTTACTGAACTCGACTTCTTGGTAAGCAATCTTTCGAAACCTTTGACAGATGAGAGGTCGCCGAGAGTCTTCACTGCTACGCGAGTCTTCGGCTCAGAAAGAGTGAGAGAATCGATGAAAAGCACTTCTCCCTCGCGGTTCTTTTGAGAAAGGATAGTGTGAAGAGCTTTTGTACGCATGCTTTTGGAAACCAGGCGCTCGTAGTTCTTCTCGTTCCTTGGACCGTGAGTAACACCTCCCTTCCTCCAGATAGGAGAGCGGGAAGAACCGTGACGGGCACGACCGGTGCCTTTTTGCTGCCAGGGCTTCATACCTCCTCCACGAACATCTCCGCGGTTCTTCGTATGAGCGACAGGCTTTCGAATCGAGGAAAGAAGTGAGTCAGAAACCTGCTTCACCAAGTCAGCATTCCAGCGTGCACCAAAGATACTTTCCGGAAGAGTAATCTTTCCGACCGCTTCACCTGTTTGATTGTAGATTTGTGATTCCATGAATTTAAGCTTAAAGCTGACAGCTGTTAGCTATTAGCTTTAATTTCCAATTTGGTGCCGCGACGTCCTGGCAAAGCTCCGAGGATAAAGATCTCGCGGGAATCCGCATCAACCTTTATCACTTTGAGGTTTTTGACAGTCACTCGGTCGCCACCCATACGTCCAGCCATGCACATGCCTTTGACAACACGTCCGCCGGCTCGGCCACCCCCGCCGATAGATCCAGCCTCACGCTCAGAGTGCTTCTGTCCGTGTGAACGACGACCTCCTTTGAAGCCGTGGCGCTTAACCACACCCTGGAAGCCTTTGCCTTTGGAGATGCCTGAGACTACCACCATCTCGCCTGTTTCAAAAGTGACAGGACCAGTCGATTCTAAAGTCAGACCTTGGGAAGGAGTCACTAAGGTCTGACTTTCTTGATCGACTGGAACAACTACAGTCACAGGGAAGACTTCCCCGCTTTCGTCGAAGATCTGAGTCATATTCACTTTCTTGGCGATTATTTTTTTCATTTTGCTTGTAGTGATTTATCCTGAGCGGAGTCGAAGGAGCAAGTCGAACTAGATCAATTTCACATCGATGTTCACTCCGGAAGGTAGGCTCATGTTGGTGAGCGCCTCGATGACCTTCGCATCAGGATTTAAGATATCGATGAGCCGTTTGTGGATTCGCATTTCGAATTGTTCTCGCGCATTCTTGTATACGAACGCCGCACGGTTCACCGTATATTTCTTGATGTCAGTTGGCAGAGGGATCGGACCCTGAACCTTCGCGTCATAGCGAAGAGCAGTGTCGATAATCTGTTTGACTGAAAGGTCGAGAATTTTTGATTCGTAAGCTCGGACGCGGATACGCAGTCTCGAGGTTACTTCCTCTTCTCCAGCCTTCTTAACTTTTTTAGGTACTTTCGGTTTTGTAGCCATTTTGAGAAGTTCCAATCTACGAATCTACACCAATCTACGAATGTCTACGAATTATTCGTTTCCATTTGTAGAATTCGCATCATTTGTAGATTGGTACTTTATTACTTAATGATCTTCGTTACAACTCCCGCACCAACAGTCTTGCCTCCTTCGCGGATAGCAAAGCGCTGCTGTTCTTCGAGAGCGACTGGGGCTACGAGCTTGACCGTAAAGGTTGCCGTGTCTCCAGGCATAACCATCTCTACTCCTTCCGCAAGCGCTACTTCACCAGTAACGTCTGTAGTGCGGATGTAGAACTGAGGCTTGTAACCAGTAAAGAATGGGGTGTGTCGTCCACCTTCTTCCTTCTTCAACACGTAAACCTCGGCTGTGAATTCTGTGTGAGGTGTAACAGAGCCAGTCTTTGCAAGAACTTGTCCGCGGTGAAGGTCTTCCTTCTTAACGCCACGAAGGAGAACGCCGGCATTGTCGCCCGCTTCACCCTGCTGAAGTGACTTGTTGAACATTTCAATTCCAGTAACAGTAGTCTTCGCAGTATCCTTGATGCCGATGATTTCTACTTCTTCACCAACCTTCACAACACCTCTCTCGATACGCCCGGTAACAACTGTACCGCGTCCTTCAATAGAGAAGATGTCTTCGATAGGCATAAGGAATGGCTTGTCGAGCTCACGAACTGGCTGAGGGATGAAGGTGTCGAGAGCGTCTGTAAGTTCAAGAATCTTCTTGGACCATTCATCATCAATGCCTGTTGCTTCAAGAGCCTTAAGGGCTGAGCCTTTGATAACAGGAGCGTTTTCTCCGTCGTAATCGTACTTCTTAAGTAGGTCACGAACTTCTTCTTCCACAAGATCAATAAGCTCCTTGTCAGGAACCATGTCGCACTTGTTGAGGAAAACGATGACTTTAGGCACGCCAACTTGCTTAGCAAGAAGGATGTGTTCACGAGTCTGAGGCATCACGCCGTCAGTAGCCGCAACAACGAGAATAGCGCCGTCCATCTGAGCGGCACCGGTAATCATGTTCTTGATGTAGTCGGCGTGGCCCGGAGCATCTACGTGAGCGTAGTGACGAGCGTCTGTTGCGTACTCAGAGTGAGAAAGAGCGATAGTAATACCGCGAGCTTTTTCCTCCGGAGAGTTGTCAATCTGAGAAACGTCTTTGACGGTGGCTGTCTTGCCTGCGCGGTGAAGCACATTCAAAATAGCGGCGGTCAAAGTAGTCTTGCCGTGGTCAACGTGGCCGATAGTACCTACGTTTACGTGTGGCTTTGAGCGATCAAAATCTGCCATAGTTTTAATTAGGTGCTAGCTTCTAGCTGCTAGCTGTTAGCTTTTAAATTAATGCTAAGTTCATGAAACTAAGAAAGCGCGCGAGAACTATTGCTTTCTTGGGCTCATGAACACGCCTTAAACCATTCACACATATTGAGAGAATCTCAAAGAGCAGAAACGGTTTAACACGTAAGCGCCATAATATAGAAAGGCCTACAAATTGTAAAGGGCCCGCTAAAAGCGGGCCCTCTTTCCACCGAGCAGCGGGCGGGGCATCAGGTAGAGTGTAAGCCAGGAACACAAGCTCATCCACGCGCCGGCCCCT
>JANLIM010000010.1 GCA_024654145.1 Candidatus Zambryskiibacteriota bacterium
CACATCCAAGAAATGAAAAAGTCCTCAGCCAGTACTGGCTGAGGACTTTTTCATTTTCATCACTCTGATTATTAATCCTGGATTTTCTTAAGTACTGCAGATACAAGAGCAAGAACAATACCGAAGAGGAGCGCCCACCAGAAACCTGCAACTGATACACCTGGTACAACTGCTGCCGCAAGCATAATGAGAATCGTGTTCAACACCAGTGCAAACAGCCCCAAAGTAACGACAGAGAGAGGAAGTGTCAGCGCGATAAGCACGGGTCGGATAAATGTGTTAATGATGGCGAGCACTATTGCAAGCACTAAAGCCGGGATAATACCCGCCACTGTAATGCCAGGCAAAATGTATGCTGCTATCAGTATTGCCAGAGCCGATAAGGCCCAATAAATTATTGTATTCATGGTTCTATTGTACCTCAAGCGCGGCAGATTCGAATAGCAGTCGAGGCTCGCTTTCTAATCCGCGAAGTTCTGTGTAAACATCTTTCCATACACTCCCCCGTCCACTACCCCTATACCAATACGACCAAATTTCGGATCAAGGATATTTCTTTTATGTCCCGGGGAATCCATGAGGCCTTCGTGTGCTCTTTCAACACTTTTTGTCAGAGCTAGATTTTCTCCCGCACGCGCGAAATCCACTTCCCCTTCTAGCATTCGATGCACGGCATTTTCTCCATCAGGATTTTCGTGAGCAAAGTACTGCCTCTCCCACATATCATGTGAATGCTTCCTTGCTACTTCAATCAATCCTTCATCCATCACCAGTTCACTAACTCCAGCCTTACGACGTTCCGTATTTACCGACTCAAGCATCTTTTTCTCGCTCACCTCATCCACTCTAAGCTCTTCTGGAGTAAAAGGGAGTGTTATGCTCTCCTGACTATCACTCTCAATATGAATAATCGGCTCACCCGCAATAGGAGAAAAAAGCGACGCAGCAAACAAGAGAACTAAAAGAATGATAGGCATAGATTGTAAGACGAGACTGAGAGCCTATTCTTATGTGCTAGACCCCCACACCTACTTTTGACGCCGCGCTTTGCGCAATTCTACTAGCGTAAAAGTAGGTGTGGGGGTAGACTAGCGACATGAATTTAAGTGATAGGTTATCGGAAACCTTTCGTATCCAGCTCGATCAGGTCAAGGCACTTAAAAAGCTTGGACTAGAGACAGTCGAGGATCTCCTCTACCACTTCCCCCGCTCATACGGCGACACAGCAGATATCACGAGCATAAGCGAGCTCAAGAAAGGCGAGAGCGCTGTCGTCTTCGGCACTATCACTGGGCTCAAAACGAAGAAAGGTTTCCGTAGTCGCATACCAATGGCAGAAGGAGTACTTGAAGACGCGACCGGGCGCATAAAAATTATTTGGTTCCACCAGGCCTACCTTGCCAAAATGATCGCAGAAGGTGCGCAAGTACGTGTCGAAGGTAAAGTCTCGCAGAAAAAGCCTGGGACAGATGGACTCCCCGGTCCGCTCTACTTCTCCAACCCCAAAATTGAACCAGTCCCTGATTTGTTTTCGCAAGGAAAAGCTCATACGCTCTACCCTATTTATCCCGAGACAAGAGGTCTAACCTCCAACTGGATCTACCACGCCTTGCAAAAAGTCATGTCAAGGACGGTCCTTGACACTTTGGTCGACCCAATACCTGAGGAAATATTAAAAACTTATAAGCTTCCGAACTTAAGGACATCCCTAGTCTGGATCCACACTCCCAAGAAGCTTTCCGACGCAGAAGTGGCACGTAAGCGCTTCGCTTTTGAAGAAATTTTCTTCATTCAATTAGAAAGACAGAGGGCTCGGGCTGAATCCAAAACACAGGCGGCTTTTGTCATAGACAAAACAGCAAAGGATGTAGAACCATTTGTAAAAAGATTTCCATTTACGGCGACTGACGCTCAAAAGAGAGCAATTGAGCACATCCTAGATGATTTCAAAAAGGGCTTCCCCATGAGCCGACTTCTCGAAGGTGACGTTGGCTCTGGTAAAACCGCTGTTGCAGCCGTAGCTGCTTATGCAGTAGCTACAAGTAAGCCCAAAGGTCAGAACTTCGGCACTCTCCAAACAGCTTACATGGCTCCGACGGAAATATTGGCCCAGCAGCATTTCGAATCATTCATAAAATATTTCTCACACCTGCCTATCAACATCGGACTTATCACCGGGAGTGGGTGCAGGAAGTTCCCTTCCAAAGTTAATCCTACCGGCTGGACAAACATTTCTCGTTCGCAACTTTTAAAGTGGGTAGTCAATGGCGAGATCACCGTGCTCATAGGTACACACGCGCTTATACAAAAAAGCGTGAAGTTCAAACACCTTGCTCTGGCGATCGTAGACGAACAACACCGCTTCGGCACGGCGCAGAGACAGAAGCTTGTAAACAAGCACGAAGTCATTCCGCATTTGCTCTCTATGACAGCCACTCCTATCCCTCGCACTCTCGCCCTCACTCTCTATGGTGACCTTGATCTCACTCTCCTCGACGAAATGCCTCTAGGTAGGAAAAAGATTATTACTGAAATCGTAACGCCTGAAAAAAGAAATGATGCATACGAAGAAATCAGAAGAGAGATGAGAGCCGGTAGGCAAATGTACGTTATCTGCCCACGTATCAATGAACCCGATCCAGAAAAGGAAATGGCCGTAATCGCAAAGTCAGTCAAGGCAGAAGCCGAGAGATTGAAAAAAGAAGTTTTTCCTGAATATAAGATAGGAATCCTTCATAGCAAAATGCCTGCCCGCCAATCCGGTGGCGGGACTCCGAGTAAAGAACAAGTGATGGAAGACTTTATTAATAAAAAAATAGATATCCTCGTAGCTACATCTGTTGTGGAAGTGGGGGTTAATGTCGAGAATGCTTCACTTATCATCATTGAAGGTGCTGAGAGGTTCGGGCTCTCCCAGCTTCACCAGCTTCGCGGCCGAGTACTGCGTGGCACACATCAGCCATACTGCTTTGTTTTTGCCGAATCTAAATCTGATAAAACTATCGAAAGGCTCAAGGCGCTCCAAACAGCAAAAAATGGCTTTGAACTCGCTGAATTCGACCTCACTCAACGTGGAGCAGGAATGCTTACGGGAACAAAACAGTGGGGCATCTCAGACCTAGGTATGGAAGCGGTCAAAAATATCAAAATGATCGAAGCTGCCCGCACCGAAGCGACAAAGATAATTGAAAGTGACCCAGCGCTCGAGAAGCACCCACTTCTTAAAGCCAGACTCGAGGATTCCGCCTCTCAAATACATTTTGAATAAAAACTTGACAACAATCTCTAGGTTATGCAGAGTAAGAGGTACTAGGCATTCCGCTTAGTTAGGCTCTACCGTTCTCCTAAATTACAGGCTACGGCACTGGATTAAAAGAGAATAGGAATGCAGCCGGCTCCTACGGGGGCAAAAGGATAGAGTAATGTTCTTTGAAACTATCGTGTGGGTCCTGGAGTTCCTTACGGAACACTGGATCAAGATTCTGCTTTCTGTCCTGACAATCCTCGGTGCTCGTTCGGTGTACAAGGAAAGGCGCCGACGGAACGTGAGATGTGCCCGCATGGAAGCAGAGCGGCTACGTCTGCAGCAAGTCTTGGCAGAGAATGCCCGCCGAGCATTTCTGCGAGAGATTCGCTTCACCGTATCCCCGCCAAAGCTCTACTTCAACACCGTAAACGGCGTCACAGCTGTGCTTCGGGAAAACGACTACGTCAAAACGAGGAAACTCACGTACGATACACGGCTAGACGGCAAGTGGACGGAAGCAAAGGTGCTTGTTCCTGCCAAGAACACGTTTGTCTTCGCCACCGAGCAAGGACGCGCAGTGATCACCCACAATACTGGTGGAAACTACACTGAAAGATACCAAGTGGTTGGTTACCCGTCTCAACTCCATGAAGTAGCGAAGCGTATCGGAGCGTCCTTGATAAGGGACGAGAGGATTTTCGTTCCATGGGTCAACGAGTCGATACTGCACTTCAACGAGCAAAATCGGCTGATACAGGATCCGTCGATGGAAGTACACCGGAACCTGTTTCATCATCTGATTGAGCTACAGGCTCCGGAAGAACTCCAACCGTTGCCTGAATATCACCGCTTCTAAACCCTTGCATTCGTGAGGCAAACTCGAGTCCTTCGAGTTCTGCGGCCAGCCCCACAAGGCTGGCCGCTTTCTATTTATTTAAAGACTCACACAATAGATAGCTTGAAGGGGGACGCGCAGTGCTGCGCGTCCCCCTTAATTTTTTTGTGCCTAACTACATCATCTGCCAGTGCCCACGAGTGGGCTTGGGCGATGTCGAACGACGAGAGAGAAGCGACTGGTTCCTCCTGGCAGCCGCGTCTTCAGGGAAAACTGAGCTGGAAGGCTGAAGCGTATGCTGGAGCGATGTGCGTACCAGAGACGCAATGACAGTCAAGCCGAGGAACGGATCGTGTGATCCGCAAGGAACATTGCCCGAAAATACTCGTGTATTCATCTTCTGAAGGCCTCCCTCAATAATATTACCAACAAACACTAGAGCAGCAAGCCCCAAACTTGAATAACTGTGTAGAACTGATATATTCGCTCTAGAAAGTGAGGTTTCGAAAATATGAGAATCACTTCCGTAACGGTAAAGGACTTGCGCCCGGGAGAGCTGGAGGTCTCCGACTGCTCTCACGAGCAAAGGCTCTACAAATGCGGACACGTCGGAGCAGCCAGATTCGTAGTCATCTTCTACGACATCCAGACCAAGGAGATCGACCAGGAAGAAGACTGCGCGGATTGCGTACGAGCCATGGTTTCTAAAGACCTGGTCAGATGCGGGCATTGTGGAGAAGTCTTCGAACACACTACTTCTCCACAAGTATTCGGCATCATGAGCATGCGACACTTGGAAAGGTGTATCCAGGTACCTTTCCTGAGTTTCAGAACCACCGTTCATTAAGATACGCCCCGCCGAGAGATCACTCTCGGCGGGGCGATTCGTTTTCTGATATATTATGGATATTCATGCGCGTGTAGCTCAGTCGGTAGAGCGCCGAGCTTATACCTCGGTGGTCCTAGGTTCGAGTCCTAGCACGCGCACAAAATCCAGGGGATTTTGTGCGAACCGCAGGCACGACGGTGCCGAGGTGGGGTCGCGTAAAAATTCAGCAGAATTTTATACGTGACCACAGTTTTTTGCTATACTCATGGCAGTAAACGTTCTTATGAGGTACCTATGACGTTAAACAAAGACGTCTGGCTGGGACTAGCGACAGCACTCGTTCTCTGCTTCATCGCGGGTGTCGGACTTGGCATTTCTATCTACCTGGTCAGGAGCGGCCTACTCCGCCAGATCGACGCTCCGCCGGTCATCTGGGTGGTCTTGGCTGGCGCGTCAGCGGTCCTGATCGTCAACGTTCTCGCTACGGTTGCAAAGTGGTTATTGCAACCCGCGAACCCAACCCAAGCCCGGAACTAACTTGAAGTTAGTTCCGGGCCTCTGCTTTTCAAAACAGTGTTATCATTAATAATCATATGAATGCTGGCATACCGATTGAGATATTCTTCTATATTCTTGTAGGGATACTGTATGTGGCTTTTTGGGTCATGGCTTTCGTCATCCTCTATCATCTCACCCGCTTCGGGGTCGGCGTCCAACCCAAGAAAGTTGCTGCCGCCTTTCTCCTCGGCGCAGTAACGCTTTTTTGCGCAAGCATCTTCCTTATCGCGAGCCTTGACATAAGCACCCTACTTTCATGATTAAGAGATTAATATCCATTTTCAAAGAATCGAGCCGTACCTTCGAAGGCCAGGAGAAGGACGAGGATGTCATCCTTCTCCTGCGCCGGCACCATTTCATCGCTTTCCTGCCTATCAGCACCTCTGCTCTGCTCGCTCTTGTGCCTATATTCGTTTTCCTAATCTTTTATTCATATATTGTTAATTCAAAATTCTTTACCTTATTTCTTTTCCTCTCCTGCCTCTTCTACATGCTTCTCTGGCTCACCGCTTTCTACCACCTCATGATGTACACGCTCAATACCGTTGTCGTTACTAATAAAAGAATTATTGACAGGGATCAAAACGGCTTTTTCGACCGTAAGGTCTCCGAGCTTCACATCTACCGCATCCAGGATGTAACTGTCTCAACCAAAGGTGTCATCCCTACCCTTCTCAAATACGGAGACGTAGCAGTCCAGACTGCAGCTATAGATAAAGAATTCATCTTCCATGAGATGCCGGATCCGGAACTCATTAAATCCGAGATTATGAAAGTAGTTTCTATGGCCAACGCCGGCGTGAAGCCAATCTAAGGTGCCTGCAGTGAGCTGCTTGCACCGAGCTTGTCGAGGTGTGAATAACTAAGAGGTACAGATGAGCTAGTAGATGTACAATATAAGGTACAGGTTGTTTATCATGAGATTGCTTGCGGTGAGCTCATCGAATCCGTCGAATGAGCGACAACCTTA
>JANLIM010000036.1 GCA_024654145.1 Candidatus Zambryskiibacteriota bacterium
CCCGATACGCCCCTAAGGTAAGTTTAACAAAAAAATCCTGGTTCATAACCAGTTTCACTCTATCAAAAATACCCTAAAAGTCAAAACCGGCCCTGGAGAGTTTTCTCTTTTCCACATTGACAAGAAGAGTGTCTCGGAGTATAAAGAAGCCAGCGTGACGCAGTTCTATGGGCATGGAAGGTGATAGGAGATAGTACACTTTGGGTAACGGCGAACCGCAAGGGCCTAAGCCAGGAACGCTGGTCGAGATCAGGTCGAGATTCGTCTCCTATCGGACGTTCTACGGAACGCTCGGATGGGTTGTCGATCATCCTGACCCAGACGGACGGATCAAGGTCAAGGTACGGCCCAACCAATCGCCCGAGGAAATCTTGCTTCTGTACCCTGCTGAGATATCCATATTTATGCACGACGCTCCCAGCCTCGGCAGAGGGACAAGTCCCCAGCCGGCATAAATGATAGCGACATAAACGCCCCAGCCACAAGAACTCCCTTGGCACTCTCGATCACCAAAGATCAAAGAGGTGCCAGGGGCTTTTTCTTTTCTCACCCTGTAAACCATACCTGAATAAGGATAAAACAGTTATCCCCACGTACCTCTCTTGACCTAATATTGAGGATGAGCTATACTAAAAATGTGCTTGTGGGCGAAAGCCCCGTTCAGCTAAGGATTTCCTAAGCTGAAGGCAAGCACAACAAAAGTATCCCACAAATGGGATATTTTTGTTTACTCCTCTTCAATACCGTTCGTATAGAGCTTTTGTCCCCCTTTAAGTTTCGAAAACGGCATCACGCTCCAAAAGGTGATGTTTCCGTCTCCGATTCTTCGCAAAATCACCTTTATCTTAATTTTCGATTCTCCAACTATCGCAACAAATCCCCAATACTCTGTTGCTTTTGCTGGCGTTAATCCATCTTTCCCTATCTTTCCTATAGTTGTTAAGCCAGTTCTGTATTCTTGAAGCGTTCCCGATTTTTTGATTATTCCAATTGCTAGTGGGAGAAGACTAAATTTTAAGAGTTGCTCCTTTTTGTTCCTTTCTCGTCTAGCTGAAAATGATAAATGATGAAATCCATCAGAATTAAAAATCACCTCAGTTTTAAAATAGGGGTTATAAACACTTTTCTGGACGGCATAAACAGAGTGTGCCTTCTCTTTTCTTTCCTCAAAATACGTGGCATCAATTTCCATATCTTGGATTTTCCCATAGAGTAGAAATATATCAAGTCCCTAGAGCTAGATCTGGAAGACAAATATACTTTTTGTGCATCTCCATGTACGCCAAGGGCTTTTTCTTTTCTATATAAACTTAGTTAAACTAAGTTTCCACAGGCTAAAATGAGCATACGGCAGAAGACGGGTGCAACAGTGTTCCTGTAATTGTTACGGCTGAAAGCGCAGGGCAAGTTCCTGCGATATGAAAACCATAGGTATTGCTTGAAAGCACTACATCAGATCCGGTAATGGTTCCGCTGGAAGAATAAATTGCCGACTGTGTACTGTTAGAAATCGTAACATGAGAGAGCTGAACATCACTTTGTTTTACATACAAAGCAGCTTCATAATATGTATTCCCTCCGTATTTAATAGTAGTGTACGTCAACTGAGAACCTGTACTACCAGGAGCAATATATATTCGCTCCCAGCTTGTTTTGATGCCTGCGCCGGTATACGAGTTGCTCCCTCCAACCGTATTATCTGCTGCGGCAGTAAACACCACGGGGTTGGCTTGGGTACCTTGAGTGATAAGAGTTCCCTCTACCGTGATTGCAGAGTCGGGATAGGGGGAGTTAATAAACTTTATCACCGCCCCTGCCTGAATAGTAAGCGTTTTCCCTGCGTTCACGGTGAACTTGTTTACAATATATGGGATAGCATCTGCCTGCCATGTCATATTGCCTAACACCACGCCCTCAAAATATATACCGTTATATGTATTATTTGTAGCAGTATTCCCAGAAAAAACGGCGATAGCACTGCTCAATTTCACCGCATGCGTATTATTCGTGAATGTGTTGTTCTGGATCGTGGGATTGCTTGAAAGAGATTGAACAAAAATTCCAATGGAATTATTTGATATCGTGGAGTTAGAAATGGTAGGGCTTCCCCCATCAATATATATCCCAACAGAATCTGCGTTCAATGTTGCTCCGGATATAGTAGAAGCGTTAATGGTGGAGTTAGAATTCTTTAAGTAGAGCTTCCTATAGTAAGCACCTGTTTGGATAACGGAGTTGTTTATAGTAACCGCGCTCGAGTCCACGTACATTGCGGTATACACGCCCGGATTGCAATTGATTCCTCCTGCCTTATCTACAACAACGTAATCTAATTGAGAAGCGGTAGAAGTTGAGGTGACGTTAATGCCGCACCAAATGGCACCCAAGTCAGTAACGGTTAAGGTAATGCCACTTGCCTGGGTCCCTTGCGCTTTCAATGTTCCTTGCACGGTAAGACGCCCTGCATTGTCTTTAAATTTCACTGTGACTCCAGGCTCCACAATAAGAGTTTTTCCTGCGGGGACGGTAATACTAATAATGCCGGCTGTTGTAATGTATGGACTGCCAAGAAACGTGAGCGTGATCGTGCTAAACTCGTTGAAGCGCAAATCGGTGATGGTGGTAGGAGAAGTTGCGGTACTGTTGGCTTGCCCTGGCGTGCCATTGATCCAGTTATTGCCCATGTCTTTGTTGTTGTATTTAATAAGGTTGTTACTGGCCCAATTGCTTGCATTTGAACCCGCGCTTGTGGAAACAATCCTTTCCATAGAAATGTAGTCGGGGCTTGCTATCCCAGCGGGCCACGCGCCATCGCTTGTGCACGCTGTCTCGTCAATAACCACATTCTCGGCATTATACAAGTACAAAGTTTCACATGCGGTATTAGACAACCCGTTCCCGAAACTCGCGATAAGCTGCGCTACTGCTGTCGTTGCTTGGTCGTCGGTTCTTTCTATAAGATAAAATCCGCTAGCCGCAACCGTTCCAGAGAGCGTAATCTCAGGCCCCTCACTATCTGAAGATGTAATCTTCCATCCAGTTAAATCAACTGAAGAACTCGTCGTATTGAAGAGCTCAAGCCATTCGTCGGTAGATTGCGCTTTTGTCCCCGCCCACGCAATTTCATTTATCACCACAGTTTTAGAAAGAGCAACAGCCGTGGAAGCGCTGGCCGTAGTACTGGTATTGCCCGCAACATCCTTTACAGAAACCTGAAACGTATAGCTCACCCCATCTTGTGCACGGATACTAAGAGATGCGGCCTGAGCATCTAACGTCAATTTCCCCGTAGAGGTTGCCTGCC
>JANLIM010000044.1 GCA_024654145.1 Candidatus Zambryskiibacteriota bacterium
GCGACGGCGTTGCTTGATAAAGGTTTTGTAACACAGTCACGAGAAAACGCGTCAATAGAACAACAACCACACCTTACACTTAATCTCTACACGCCAGCAGGTCTGAACGAGGCGGCTCTTCGGAAACTGCAAATTTCTCTCGGATTTGTTGCGGAAGGTGTCTTCCAACTTGCGGCGAATCCTGTCGTGCGCAAAATTGCGCCTAACGAAGGAAAGTTTCTTGAGGGACTCAAAACAGTATTGAAAAAAGAAGGAATTGAAGCACATATGGACGAGGAGCAAACCGAGCGGAAAAATAAAGTAACAAGCATGATGGGAAGCATCGTGCAAAAACTTATTCAGGGCGTTCCTATTGATCCGAATCTTGTGGCAAATAAACTGGTCGGTACTGTTGACCCAACACTGTATTCTATGGAGCGAAATCGGAAACTCGCAAAACAAAAAGAAACTCATCCAAATTCACTCGGCTCGCATACAATCCGCGAATCCCACCCCAACCAACGAACTTTTGGTGTACACATGTCCCACACCATTCCGTTCTTTCGCGAGAGTGAATTTAAGCGATGGGATAAAGTCGTGGGAAAGGTTGAAGAACTTAAGAAGAAGTAGAAATAAAAAAACTCCTCACGCTATGAAGCAATGAGGAGCTCAAACACAAAAACAGAAAGTTTAGTTCCACCGATTCTTGTCCACTCGTACGACAACGGGGCCGTTAAGGAGAGTAAATATCCTGAGGGTTCAGAACACATTATCAAAATATCGTATTTGCTATTTGCTCCGGTCGCTGAAGGTTCGAACCTGTTTGGTATGAAAACGAAAAGCCCACGAGAAGCATGTGGGCTAATCGTGGGCGAGCATCGAATTAAACGGAGATGCCGCAAGTTTTTGCGTCTTGATGAAGCTTGGTGAGAACAGATTCGCCCAGTGGTCCACTTAGTCCGTTGAGGGTGACCCGAATGTCGGGAAGAAGACCCTGGAGCTTCGTCACCTTCTTTTCACCGAGGAGTAATAGCTTCATCGCGGCCTTGTTCCTGTCCTCGGCGTCTGCGAATCCGCTGCTGCTCCCGTAGCGTTTGAACGGAAACTCCTGGTAGACAACGTCTTGGCCGCGAGACACCACAGCGGTGATTTCCAGCGTATAGGTCGATTCACCAATAACGTTCGTTATGTGCGGTGGGTCGTAGATGCTACTCGGGTACTTTATCAGATCCACGACGACAGACTTGATGCCCCTTTGTCTCGCAACTCGAATGAATTCTTCTTCCGTTTTGACCACCTTGTACAGTAGATGAAACTGCACGAAGTTGAGGAAGCGAGTTGTCGGCGGGAAAAAGAAAGTGAGGATAGCGAGTCCGCATACAAAGATAATAAGTTCGGTTGCCATAAGGCCTCCATGGTTAGGTTAATGAAAGAGCAGAACGAGCCAAGCAAACCGCTCGTATCTCTTATATATCACAATACACAAATCCTGTCAATAGATGCGCGAGTTCAAGATTTTTCAGAATCGAGTATTTTCTCAAGTTCTTTTATCCAGCGATTGAAATTAAACTCACGCATTCGTCCCATCACGTGTCGTTCAAGGAATTGTCGCTTCGGATCAACACGCTCATCAGCATTCACGCCGGTATCAACGAAAAATACGCGTTGACCGTTTTCATTTGGAGAATCACTAATTAAAATATTAGTTGTATAGCGTGAGTTGCCAAAAGTATTTCCATATCGTTGAGCATCGGCGTCGGCTGTACCTGCCGTCCCGAAGTCGGGCTTGAGAGATTTCTCTTCCCGAGTTTGTTGAAGAATCGCTATCGCCTCATGTGCAAATTCTATGAGTTGCCGAACGACGATAGGGTCTTTATAAAGTTCCTCATCAGATATCTGGTCTATAGTTCTGCCCTTGAGAAAATGCTGGATGGCAAATGCTTGTGGCGCGCTATCTGATGTCATTCGAGCCTTGAAATATAGGGTGTCTGGTACGAATTTACCAAATCCAGGGAACGCTTTGAGAAATTCATAAAATTCTTTGCTTTTGTGCATTTCATCGTCGCTCGCAAATGCTTCTCGACGATTTTGTTTGAGAGCGATGGTATGCTCTTGTTCCTTTGAATCTTGAACATCGGTTCTATAAACACTTGATTCGCCGCTTTCGGCAATATGTTCTTGGCCACTAATTTTCAGAGGAAGCTCATTCTTTTCTGGTATGCGCGGTGCCGGCCTCTTTTCGAAACTCATAGTGAAAGTATATCTCTGCACGGGTTTATTGTAAAAGATGATATTCTATAAAATATGCACGAAGGATTGCCACAACATAAAGAATCTCATAAGGAAACACCCGCTCGTTTCAGACTGGTCGTGGAAGCGTGGGTAAAGGCGAATTTCAGCAGCGTAGAAGTGCTAGGAGAAGAAAACCTCAAAGATTTACCACCGGATGCGAAAGTCATTTTCGCAACAACGCATATTTCTGATCTTGATGTTGTTGTACCTATCGCGAAACTTGGCAAGCAATTCAGAATGAGAGCGGTCAATGCATCTGTGCAACATGACTTTAAAGAGGACGCTCGAACAAACATTTTTCTGCGAATAATAGGAGAAGACAATACTATACCGGTTGATATGAAATGGGGAGACCATCCAGAGACCAGAAAGAAAGAATACTACACAAAGAAATTCAACCCAGATAATTTTGTGCCGATGAAAGAAGCTCTTGAAGATGGAGATGCGATTGTGATGGCGGCGTATACACCAGTACCAATAAAAGATGGCAGGATACCCGATCAAGAAGGACATGGTGCGGTTTATCTCGCAGAGATTTCCGACGCAATTATTGTCCCTATTGCTATAAACATAAAGTCAGAAGATCCGCACATGGGAATAAATCGGACACCAACGCACTCGTTGAAGGGTCGTCCTGCGGCAGAGATGATCATCGGCAAACCAATCATTCTTGAGAAAATCGAAGGAGTTGAAAGATTCAACGATCTCATCAAAAATCCAGGTGAGGGAGATGCACGGAAAGAAATCACCGAGGAGAGGAAGAGAATTGAAGAAGGATTGAGAACGCAGTCAGATATCGTGATGCAATCTTTGGCGGATTTGCTCCCTGAAGAGAGGCGAGGAAAGTGGAGTGCTTCAGAAAATTTGTAAGGGAGCAATCCCCGCCGTTTTATAATTTCTCCTCAAAACGGCGGGGATTTGTGCGCGGCGGGAGGGTGGGCAAGCACATAGACTTTGAGCCTCGCCATTCCTTTGAAATTGGTTTGGCGAGGCACCTTTCTGTATTTGCACTGAACGGCTCATTTCTTCCCATGTGAGCCGTTAGGCCGGGAAGATTTGAGCCGTTCCCGCCCGAGCCCTGCCGCTCCATTCCATTCTTCAATGCATTCCCCCGCCAAAACAAAAATGCATGGGAAGCGGCAGGCGAAGGGCGGCCCCGCGAGTCTGCGAGCGGGGCGAGCACCGAGGCTCTGCGAGGTGCGAGATATGTTAGTCTGGGTGTTGTTGGAAATGGGTTCTAA
>JANLIM010000054.1 GCA_024654145.1 Candidatus Zambryskiibacteriota bacterium
ACTTCAGCACCAAAACTACCCCAGCGTAACTGGTTGTCCTTAGCTTCCATTTATTCCCCTTAGGTTAAATTGCAATTTGATATATATAGTCAGAACGGAATGTGTTGAAAATCTAGGTCGCGGGCACGCCGACCAGACTAGGTTGATCTCCTCATTCTCGCCTTGTGGGCATGTGGTTTTCTCGCCACAGAGAGTTGGATCAAATCCTGAGTCTGGCCGACGTGGCCGCGTTTGGCAGCCTATCGGCTATGAGCAAGCGATTTTCCGTCGCAAGACGCCGATAGTTGCTCGAAACCTAGTGAGTGCTCCATCGCGGAGGAAGATGGAGGGTCACCTCCTTTCTTGTTAGCCCATTGGGCTTACAGCACTCACTAGTGCCCCGGTAAGTTTGAAGTCCTTGCCGAGACTTGCCCACAACACCGAGGTTGAGGCAATGTTCAATTCTGAGGTGCGGGACGGGAAAGGGACCCCGCACCTCTGATTGGTACGGGCGGTCCGTTCCACACCTTCATATTAAAAACACCCTTGATCTGAGTCAAGGGCCATAAGTCCATATAGCCTGTTGTCTATTTTCCCTCGAGGAGATGTTCTATGGTGTGCCTGTCGAATCCGATAACTACATTGTCTCCGATAGTAATAACTGGTACTCCTAATTGTCCTGATTTATCCACCATTTCTTTACGCGCTTCGAGGTCTGAAGCGACATCTTTTTCTTCGTATGAAATCCCTTTTTCCTCAAAATATGCCTTAGCCATTTTGCAGAACTGACAGGTGGGTGTTGAATATATGACGGGTTTAATCATGATAATAATTGATAGTATATCTTCTTGCGTGATTTTTGAAAAGATTTGCTATAATGAAGCCCATGGAAAAACAGATACAAAATCCATATATGGTGCCAGCAGCCATTGTGGTTGCAGGCTTACTCGTTGCCGGAGCAGTCGTATATAACGGTGGTTCAGGGGGTGTAAATCTTGCCGGAAATGGTGGAGCAAACAATGTAGCTCCCGCAGAGGGGGGATTGTTAGCAACTCCTGCCCAAGCGGCCGAGGCTGTTGGTCTCGACAAAAGCGACTTCGAAAAATGCGTTTCGGAAGAACGTGGGGCAGACAAGGTTAGCTCGAATCTTCAGGAAGGTTTAGATGCTGGAATTGGTGGAACCCCAACTTCGGTTCTTGTAACGGCAAGTGGTAAACAGTATTTCATGGTTGGAGCTTTGCCGGTAGATCTGTTGAATGCATACATTGATGCGGCAATAGAAGATGACACCGCTGCGTTGACTGAGTTAAATACGCAATACGGTATTCCCGATGCCAATAATGTACCGGCACTCGGAGATGGAGATCACGTAAGGGGGTCTGTGGATGCCCCAGTGACTTTGATAGAATATTCCGATTTAGAGTGTCCTTTCTGCAAGAGTTTTCACCCACAAGTTCAACAAGCCCTTGCGGGATATGGGAATCAATTGTCTTGGGTTTATAGACACTTCCCACTTGATTTTCACCCATCTGCTCGTCCTTTAGCTGAAGGTAGCGAATGCGCAGCCCAGCTTGGGGGAAATGACAAATTTTGGGAGTATGTAGATTACGTATTTAGTAGTTAGGGGTAAGAATAGAGGATATGCAAGGACTCGCTTTCAGGCGAGTTTTTGCTTTTATTGAGGAAGAGTGCAACCGGTTTTTGTTGCGAGTTCAGAGGGAGATAGTACGCCAACTGTTCTCTCACCATCAGAAAACTCCCATGTGGGATATGATTCTATCTTAGCAGTAACGCAAAGTTCATTTTGGTTTCTTGTTCCTGGATCGGAGCATTCAGCATACGGGAGATATTGAGCAGAACTTCCAAATGTTAGTTTTTGTTTATTACACGCCGGACACCAATATGCACCGTAGAATGTTGCACCTTTCTCCTTAATACATTTTGCGAGTTCGTCCAATGCCCCAGGCTGACTGGAGTAATATACCAGACCACCGACGATACCGACGATTACTAATATGGCTATTCCCCAGTAAAGGAGATTTTTTTGTCTATTTTTCATATTGTTCAATATTATCATGATTTGAGAAAATTTAGAGTCTCAGTTTCTTATCATGCATTGAAGAAAAGCTGAGGAGTGAGTATAAAGGATAGAGTCTATGCCGGGTTGTGTAATGGTAGCACAGCGGCCTTTGAAGCCGTTAGTCTAGGTTCGAGCCCTAGCCCGGCAGCATCCAGGTGAGACCGACCGAAGAGTTTGCTATGCTTTAGATAATGGATATTCTAGAAATTTTCGATAGTGTTGATGAAATCAATTTAAGAGTAAAAGTAC
>JANLIM010000056.1 GCA_024654145.1 Candidatus Zambryskiibacteriota bacterium
TCTACTACCTTCTGACCCTCCTCTCAATTATTTCGACGGCACAAATAAACCGCTTCAAATGGAGTTGAATAGCAAGAACGGCTCTGGCGTGTTGTTGATTATTTTATATGTAGGCGTAGTGTGTTAAATCAGAAAGGATTGATCCAATCACCCCATAGGACTCACCTATGGGGTTAATTGGTTAACATTTTTGCCCCTTTACGGCACTTTTTGATTTACTTAAGAAGGTCATAAACGCCCAGAGGTAACTAACTTATTTTTCTTTGGCCAATTTAATTGCTTTTTCTACTGCCTCAAGAACTCCTGGGAATGTTTGTTGCTCTTTTTTTAATTCTTCTATCGATAAAAACTCAATCTTCTGACCCTCGCCACAAATATATTTATCGAATCCCCGTGTCGCACGATAGATCAATCTCAATCATAATATCTGGGCTAATTGTAATATCCTTCCACTCGCATCTCGGAAATATCTTGCCACCCAGAGCTTGCAAACTATACTCGCCCGGCGGAAGCATAATCTTATAATTTCCCTCCTTGTCTGTTTCTACACTTGAGAAGAGTGAGCTCTTGGCGCTATTTTTCTCAACGACTTGCACGGTGGTCGCATACCCCCTGTCCGCGCAATTCGGGTCAGGTGATTAGCAAGAACGGTTCCTATATTGAAAGCGTACCACCCTTACGGATGGTACGCTTTTCTCGTGAGTGGGCCATCGTCTAGAACGTTGGATGTCTCTCCAGAAGAGACGATCCGAGCAAGAACCTATGGTCTCACGGCGATTCCCGAGATGCGGATCAACTTAGTTGCGGTATAGAATAGCCGCGCATCAAACAGGAACCTGCATTTAGGATAGCAAAAATAGAGGCCAGTTGGACACTCACATTCTCTCTTTTTCTTCTTTTTCTCTCTTCAATAAAAACCTAACTATCTAAATAAACATGCGCTACATAGGCATTGATATGAGCAAGGATAACTTCCATGCGGCTTTTGACGATGAGAAAGTATTAATCTTTGGGAACTCAAGAGTGGAAATTGGAGAATTCGTGGAGACTCTCATTAAAAAGAACTGTGGGAAGCAGGATACAGTGATAGGTACAGAAGCCACCGGAGTCTACCATCTCCTTCTCTCTGAAATGCTCCGTTCTCAAGGTTGGAACATCAAAGTGATCAATCCTCTCGTTACTCATAAGGTGATTACTTCCACTTTACGTAGACTCAAGACAGACAAACATGACGCCATAGCTATTAGACAATCTCTGATGACGGGAGCTGGATATACCTATACAGATACTCCAGAGGTTATCGCCTTAAAGACCTTGGTCCAAGAGCGTGAAGCATTGGTTAAGGTGAGGAGCTCGATCAAACAGCGCATCCATGCTCATAAGCTTAAAGAACGAGCCAGTGGTCTAAAGATTAGAGGTGGCTTTACCCAAACACTTAAAATGATCTCTTATGAGATCAAAGAACTGGAAAAAGAGATGGTTAAACATCTGCCAGAAACCCAGAAGCTTCTGAGAAGTATACCTGGTATTGGTGTGATTTCCGCTAGCTCTTTGGTAGCCTATATCGGAAACATCAATCGTTTTGAGTGTGCCGAGAAGCTCGTGGCTTATATAGGTCTTGATCCTAGAGTCCATGAAAGTGGCACTTCCATTAAAGGTAAGGGCTTCATCAGCAAGAGGGGCAATCGTTATCTAAGACACACTCTCTTCAATGCTGCCTTTGTTGCTCGGTACAGTAATTCTGAAATGAAAGAGTATTACTTGAAGAAAAAGTCTGAAGGCAAGCACCACTTCAGTGTTCTGTGTGCTGTGGAGAGAAAACTCATCCACCTCATCTACGCTGTCTGGAAACGAGGTACACCATTCGAAGTTAGATAGCCAAGTTGCATTTCATAACAGAATCTTTCTAAAGATCCTGCTTTTTCCACACGTCTATGACTTGACTTTAATATACTTAGTTCTTGCGAATTTATATGATTTCAGTCCAAGAATTTCGAAAAGAACTTGGAGAATTATCAGTCGAAATGACAGATGAACGAGTGGTAGAAATCCGTGATTCTTTATATGCTATTGTTGAATCAATAATTGATGATTATATAGAGAAAACTTATGGAACAGAGATACAAAATGAGGGTAGTTAGAGGGGCTTTTGAGGATAAGAGTATGCTGGATAAACTAGGAGCCAAATCTATT
>JANLIM010000068.1 GCA_024654145.1 Candidatus Zambryskiibacteriota bacterium
TACTCCTTTCTTGGGCCTCAAAGCCCGGGTTCTGGCGAACCTGAAGGATACACCGCCTTCTATCTATTTACACACCTTTTTATACTACCTCATCAATTACTCTGACATATGCAGTTATTGGTCTGAAATTCGGAAAGTATGTTGACGTCCAAGCTATAAAATTCGTTGTTTGACCACTTGGAATTATAACCAGTGATGGAAGTATCGTTGTATTGTCAGGGTTTACTTGCCAAATAGCAAATATCTCATCTGGAGCAGGCTGATGCTGGGGCAGGGTATTTATCCTTTCGTAGCGGAATGATCTTTGGCGATTCCTTGACAGGATATCAATAAAGCCTTGCCTAGACACTCTCAAAAACCACATTATTTTCCTCCCTTAAAAATCTCAGAAATTTGCGGTTTTTTCGGTGTAGGCTGGATGGCAGCGAAGGCGCCCTCTAAATATCCCGGAACATGAGGTCTTGTCAATAGGTGTGTAAATAGGCATCAGGCAGCGACCTTCGGTTCGGCGTTTTTTACCTTTACTCCGTTGACGTAGACAGTTCCTTCTGCGACCTCTGCAAGCAGCTCAGGGGCTGCTATCTTACGAAAAGTCTTCTCGGCTACCATGAGGACCTTCCAGATCATGGCCGTGGCGTTCTCGACCTTCTTGAACCGCTTGGCTGCGCCGGTACGGAGGCGCACGGTGGCAAAGGGTGATTCAACAGGGTTGGTGGTACGCAGATGCTTCCAGTGTTCCTTAGGGAAGCCATAAAAGGTCACCATCCGTTCCCAGTCCCTGTCCAGTAGATCTCCGGCAGCCGTGCATCCGTTACTGCCGCACCACTTCTGAAAGGCCTTCTTCCTCTGTCCGACCTCATCCCTTGTAGGGGCATAGGGGATGGCCGTGAGCAATGATTTGGCCTCCGGCTGCTTCTTCTTCGATATCTTGTCCAGGATGTTTATAATGCGATGATTCCAGCACCGCTGCTCGGCGGTATCAGGAAAGACGTTGCTAAGGGCTCCCCATATACCAAGATGGCCATCCCCGACCACGAGCCGAGGAGCCTTCAGCCCGCGCCTCTTGAGGTCCCGTAATATTCCAGACCAGCTCTCAACTGATTCCCTGTGGCCGCTCTCAACGGCAAGGACGGCCTTGCTGCCGTCTTTAAGGGCGGCTATAACCACCAGGAGGGCCGCCTTGTCTTTTTCCAGACCAGCCTTGACGTAAATGCCGTCCACCCATAGATAGAGCGCATCCAGCCCTTCAAGAGAGCGCCTTT
This sequence comes from Candidatus Zambryskiibacteriota bacterium, assembly GCA_024654145.1. GTDB lineage: Bacteria > Patescibacteriota > Minisyncoccia > Phycocordibacterales > Zambryskibacteraceae > UBA5004. Next base: position 1,263 of record JANLIM010000068.1, read on the forward strand.
TCCATACATCGTACTCCGACCGCCAACCCACCTTGAGCCTGACTATGCTGCCCTCAGACAGCGGAGCGCCTTCACCAAGAAGCCCGCGCATGGCAAGGTCAAAATCTCCAAGGGAAAGCCCGTGCAGGTATAGCTCCGGCAGAAGCTTGCCGACCTCCTCAGTCCTGCGCTTAAAGAGTGGCAGTATCCGGCTCTCGAAATTCTCCATAAGACCCCTGACCCTCGGACGCCTTACTCTAATCGTTCCTAAGCTCGTAGAAAGGTTACGGGGCTTGCCGTAACCGTTTCGGTAGCCCTCTCTCGAATCTACAGCTTCGCGCCTCTGTGATCGTCCTCGCCCCAGGTGCTCAGTGACTTCTTCCTCCAGAATTCTCTGGATGAAACTCTGCACCTCTCTGCGGGCGAATGCCTCAAGACCCTCCCAAAATGGTCTTGACTCAGGCGTGCTTTCAATGGTGTACTTGCTCATGGCGGTTGTACTCCTTTCTTGGGCCTCAAAGCCCGGGTTCTGGCGAACCTGAAGGATACACCGCCTTCTATCTATTTACACACCTTTTTATACTACCTCCGGAACATTAGTCAGGTAATACAACTGGAGAGCAGTCTTTGCACGAGTCATAGCAGTAAATATCACTCTTTTCTGTTGCGGTCCAAACTTACTTAAATTGTCACAGTTAGCGATGTGCACCGTTCTAAATTCCAGCCCCTTAGCACTATGAATTGTACTCACACAGATTCTCTTATCAGAAGTAAAGTTGACATAACCTGTATTAGATGCTTGCCTTATTGCTAATGAGGCTAACTCCGAAGACTCAATGTATGCCCAAATCAGCTCTAAATCTTCGTTTTTAAGGCACAGCACACCAAGAAGTTCATCGGGAAAAGCCCTTACCTGAACACTCAAATTAACAATAATCTTTCCGCATAGATCAGCGATATTATCACAGCGGACTATTTGAGCAGATGAAGGATTTGCTGTTTCATTATAATTGCATGTAGGCGACAAAAATTTATAATCATCATTCTTCCTTAAAACTTCCTCTGACACACAACAGATTTTGCGACCATTTCTGTAGTGATAACGGAGTTTTACCTCCTCATCTACCATGTTTCTAAGTAGATCAATGGCCCCTTCTTCGTCGTAAATTTTTTGATTAGAATCAGCAACAGCAAATATTACCTTGCCAAGTTGCTTAAAAATCTTAATCTCTTCCGGCAACCAATCTTGGCTCTCATCAAGCAAAATTGCGTCATAAATATTGGCCAAGTTTTCATTAGATATTAGCTCTTGTACTTGGCAAACAAGGTTTCTTCTCAATGTTGTGAAGTCAGAACACTCTTCCGGAGTTATACCATATTCCTTCAGCAAATCAATTTCCCACATAATACAGGTCTTTACTTTTAAGCTGGAAAAAGCATACTGCCGACCACCTGAGACAATAAACTCTTTCAAAGTTCTAGTAAACGATAAAATAAGAACATTTGGTTTTCCTGACCGCACCAAGTATTCTGCATGCAACAATAATAGGTTAGTTTTGCCTGACCCTGGCGGCCCTATAATCAGATAGCTTTTATCGATTGGCAACTCGATGGCTTTTTTTTGGTCATCATCGAGTTGATCCGGATTAACCCACCACGTTTCATTCATAGCCAATCCTATTTAGAGCACGCATAAGCTTGTACACCAATATCCTACAATTTTAGTTGTTCTAGCTTAAGCAATGCTTCTGCAAATTTACTGTAGATTGCCATCTTAACTTGTTCTTTTAAATAACTGTCAACCATTCCTTTGTAAAAGATTTCTCCAGAAGAGCTCGCAAAACTATCAATTGGAATTTCTTCATTCCCTGTCTTAATTTCTACGCCTATAGCAACAACCTTATCCATTAAATCTAGTAATTCTACCGATATACATATTGACATGTGACCATTCAAACCATGTCTATCCGAAGACTCAAATGAAATAACGATATGTTCTAAAGATTTATCCACATATGATATCCTTTGAGTTTTGCTCGGGGGAAAAGTGGTATTATCTGATATACAAGTATCTAATATGATTTCATAGATGCCTGTTGCTATTTGTTGAAGTGTGCGCTTTATTTCTTCATCCTTTATTGTTTTAGATTTTTCAGATCCTCCATTTAAAGTTCTGCTTCGTAGTTGAAATTTCCTAATAGTATCTTTTATAGTTTCTAAAGTAAATTCAGGCACATTATCAGAAAAATCGGTCCAGTCAACTATTTTAAGCCTTTCTTCGGGGTCTTTAACGAGGCAGTTTTTAGCAACATGCACTAATCTCTGATCAATATCACTGGCAACAACTTGCGGTTGCTTAAACAAAACAGCCTGAACTAAGCGCGCAAATGGATCTTTTTCTGTATTAAAGATTTGATTTTGCATTATCATATCATGCAAAACCGCACCCAATTGATAAAATGTAACAGCCCGCCATCCATCGGGATTATCTTTTTCTTCCCGCAATAGAAACTCCGGCGAACTATATTGTAAAGTCCCAATAAATGGTTTCGCTTCTCTATCGGTGATTCCAGAAGACGAAGTGGGACGTAATACTCCAAGATCTAAGAGAACAGGATTATAATCATTTCCACATATCATAATGTTGTCCGGTTTAATATCTCGATGAGCCAAACCTAGGCTTTCAAGAAACTTTGCTGCGCTTGCTAATTTTGCAATAATTTCTCCTATTTTACTTCGCGGTATAGCATCCAAGCTTTTAGAAAGAGTCTTCCCGGATAAATATTCCATCACCACAAAATAATAGCCGCTAGAACTGCACGGACCACCATCGAAGATTTTTATTAGATTGGGATGCTCTTTTCCAATCAGTTCTTTCTCGCGTTCTATTCTCTTTTTCTGTGAGTCACCGCCGTATCGCTCAATAATCTCTTGATCGAAGATTTTGATAGCAGCATTATGACCTGGTTTTGAGGCATGCAACAGCAATGCTGACTTGCCGGAATCAATATAATCTCCAACAAGCCAATCACCAACGATTGTCCCTTTGAGCTCTTCCTTT
>JANLIM010000074.1 GCA_024654145.1 Candidatus Zambryskiibacteriota bacterium
CTGAACAAGGTGCCAACCCTGCAGCTATACAAATTCTCCTCGGCCACGAGTCTTTGGACACGACTACGCGCTATGTGCACGCATCGGACAAATATGCGGAAAGTACCCATAAGCAGTTTCACCCTTTAAAAAAATAAACCCAACAATAAACCCCGCCAGTATGGGCGGGGTTTATTGTTTATTTATGCGCGATGTCCTTACCGGCTAACTTGGTCCAACACTTTGAGGATGACATCCATGGCTTGGCACCTTCCTTCTCATAGAGATATCGGGCGTAGGCTACGTTGTCGTTCAAGTTGTGGACGTCGAGTCCGAGTTTGGCTGCAGTCGCCTCATGGTAATAGAGGTTGATTTGCATCACGCCACGGTCGAGCGGGGTCACCTCGCCTCTGAGAACGTTGCCGTTCTTGTCGAGGTGTCGGTTACGGGATTCGCACTTGGCAATCTTGGCCATGATGGGAATGTCCGCGAAGTAGTCGTTCAGGAACCTTTCGATGTTCTTGGAATCAGAAATCGGCATGTAGTCTTCAGCACGGACCTGTTTAGGTTCGTATGAGGCTATGACAACTGGTTCGGTAGTTCTGGTTGCCGGCGAGGTAAATGCAGGCAAGACAGCCACTGCTCCAGAGCTAAGACTCATGAGAAGACTAAGGGTAGTAAGCTGTAAAATAACTTTAGGATAAACTTTTAAGATTGGGTTGCAGTATCCGCTTTGCATCCGCCTATTAGAGCGAATGACACTCTCCCAATTGAAAAGCCAGCACTTGCTGACTCGCGAATACATTAGCATATCTGCTACTTGATGTCAAGCAGTTTGTATGGTCTAGTACGTAGCTCTGTTGAGCCATATTTCTGTGTTCCTCGACCATACTCGGAACACCCTGAGCCCGTCGAAGGGTGAAACTCTGCTTGGGGATTGTGGCTTATTTTGGGCGACAGTTAGCTGCCAGGGTGTATCCAGAAGCTTCTGCTGCTTGTGGGGAGGCAAAAACGATCTTATTTGCATCTAAAATACGCTTGGCGCTTGAGCAGTGAGGGTAGTGATACTTGGTGCCGTTCTTGGACGCGACTACGGATGTGGAGTTTTCAATAGTTTTGATCGCGTTGAGAGCGTTAGCTGACTGTTGGTTGCTTGCCCCGAGCGAAGTCGAGGGGTCGGTTGTAAGTTGTGGGTTATATTCCAGCCGGACACCCTCCCCTCTCTGGCTAGATGACAGTCGCCCTAGTCCAAATGAGAGTGTGGCTACAAGTATTATGATCAGGCTCAGAAAAAGCTTCCGGAACAGAGGAAAACGGATCACCTCCCCTGCTTCATCAAACTCTATTGTTTCCGTGGTGGGGTTAGGCTTGATTCTATTGAATAAATCAGGTAAACTCATACAGCTTAATTATATAGTCAAATGGCACATAAGAAATCCGCAGGTACAAGTAAAAACGGCCGAGATTCCCATTCCAAGCGTCTGGGCATCAAGGTCACTCCAGGCGACCAGGCCAAGGTCGGCTCTGTTCTCGTGCGCCAACGCGGCACAGACGTCTTGCCAGGGCAGAATGTTTCTATGGGCAAGGACCACACCCTCTTTGCACTCAAGGATGGACGAGTTTCTTTAACCTACAAGCGCAAGGTCCATTTTGACAACACTATTATGAAGAAGAAGGTTATGAATGTTGTTCTCGCCTAAATTTCTCCAAGGCCAATCTTTTCTCCTCTCGCTTAGCTTCCTTCTCCTTTAGCCTTTTTGCTTCTGCAGTTCTTCTGGCTTCTTCTTGTGTTTTGAGATTTTTGATTTGCCCGATAGCCATACTTTCCGCCGGTACGGCGAGCTTCTCTGGGATGAGTTTATTTAAAGCGTAGCCATCAGCCACGCTTTTTTCCTCGAACTTCCTCCCGACACCTTTGATATCCTTGAGCAATATGACTTTCATCCGGTGAATTATAACCCTATTGAGAGAGTATTTCCAAAGCTTTTTCCATCTGTGGGTCGCGACCGGCTTCTCTGTCGGCTGCTGTGTAAGGAATTTTAAATTGCGGCTCGATTCCTTTTTCAGAAATAGATGAGCCGTTTGGAGTGAGCCAACGAGCAATGGTCACTTTAAGAGAAGTATCAGAAGTGATATCTACAAGCTCCTGGACCGAACCCTTGCCGAAGGTTGTCTCCCCCACTAGAGTCGCGCGACCATGCTCAGAGAGAGCACCTGCCAAAATTTCCGAAGCTGAGGCAGAACCTCTATTCACTAGAATCACGAATTCGAGGTTGTCGTTGAAGATGTCGTAGCCCCGACTGCGGTAAGCTCTTTCTTCCCGAGTACCACCGAAGTCTTCGCGCACGATCACTTTACTTGATGGGAGGAACCAGCTGGCCATGTCTATGGCTGCCTCAAGGTAACCGCCGGGGTTGCCGCGTAGGTCGAGGACAAGTTTATCGCTACCGGACTGTATGAATTCCCTCAGAGCTGCACGAAAGAGGTTTGGAGACTGCTCGGAGAAGCTATAGAGTTCGATGACGAAGACTCCACCCTGAAGATTGTAAGTATTGATAACTGGAATACTGATAATGTCCCGAACGATCTTAATGTCGAATGGTTCTTTGGCTCCGTTTCTAAAAACTGTGATCGTCACAGGAGTGCCTCGCTGCCCGCGGATGACCTGGACGGCCCCTTCGGTCGTCATGCTGCTGGTCTCTTTGCCATCAATCTTGATGATCCGGTCCCCCGCCATGACTCCCGCGCGGAAAGCTGGGGAATCTTTGAGTGGCGCTATGACTGTAATGGCGCCTTCTTGGGCTATTATTTCCATCCCCACACCTTCAAAATTACCTCTGATGTCGGAAGCAAAAAGCTCTGCTTCAACAGGTGGGAAAAAGACTGTGTATGGGTCGCCCAAGGAGTTAGCAAGGCCTTGTATGGCACCATAGAGCTTTTTCTGGTCGCTTATGGTCTCGCCTGTGGTGGAGGCGGGTACGTACTTTTCATTGATGACATTCCATGCTTTCCAGAACGGAGCGAAGTCGAGTTTGCTTATCTCGCTTTGGCCGTTGGCTATGCCTTCCA
>JANLIM010000011.1 GCA_024654145.1 Candidatus Zambryskiibacteriota bacterium
GGGAAGAGGGACGATAGTAAAGGAGGAAGATTTTGTAATTAAAGCCCTAAAATGCTAGGATTCTTCTGATTGACGGGCTGTATTATAGAGGTATTATTCACGATTCGGGTTCGTGAGACCCGGGTTCGATTCCCGGCAGCCCGAACGAAAAATCCGAAAGGATTTTGAGTGAGGGCTGAGCAAGCAGACTGCTCTGCTTGTGTCCGGGAATCGAAAAGCGGAGCGATGTTTCGTCAGCAGACGAAACTGTGAGCTGGGGCTGCGACCGAGGCGAGCGACGGCGAGGCGAGAGTTGTAGCCGATCCCGGCAGCCCGAACGAGAAATAAATTAACGGGCTGTCGTATAGTGGTAGTATTTGCGCTTTGGGAGCGTAAGGTCTGGGTTCGATTCCCAGCAGCCCGATAGTATAATTAAATGATGCGGGATTAGTTTAGTGGTAAAACAACAGTTTTCCAAACTGTGGTCGGGAGTTCGATTCCCCCATCCCGCACTCGATTGAGTTGTGGATAATAAGACGAACCTCCATGCTATCATTATGTAATGAGGCATGATAAAAAGGAGGCAACCAAGCTGCGCAGCCGGGGTAAGAGTTACAGAGAAATAAAAGACGATTTAGGTATCCCTCTAGCAACGCTCTCTGATTGGTTCAGGGACGAAAGATGGTCAAAAGCAATAAAAAAATCTCTGAACGAAAAGAATATTGAGATAAGCAAGAGAAGGATTATTCATCTTGATAAAATCAGAGGGGAAAACCTCAAGAAAGTTTATGAGGAGGCAAGGGAAGAGGCTAAGGAAGATTTTAAGGCACTCAGATATTCCCCTCTATTTATCGCTGGTATCATGATTTACTGGAGCGAGGGGGACAAAATCTCAAAGAACGGTTTCCGTGTTTCGAACTCTGACCCTCTGGTTATGAAGATCTTCCTGACCTTCCTTAGAAAGGTTTGCGGAGGTGATGAAACACGAATCCGTGCCGGCCTGTTGCTTTATCCTGATTTGGACAGTGAGACATGTGAAAAATATTGGTCTAACCAGATTGGACTGAGCCGTTCCAATTTCACAAAAAGCATTGTCATTCAGGGCAGGCATAAGACTAGAAGAGTCCAATATGGCATATGCACTTTGAACTTCTCCAGTAGATTTTTGAAAGAAAAAATGTTAATTTGGATGCGCCTAGCGGCAGAGGACCTTTTAAGAGAATAAAGCGGCCATGGTTTAATGGTAGAACAGTTGGTTGCCAATCAGCTGGCGGGAGTTCGATTCTCCCTGGCCGCACATCGTAAGCTTAATAAGTCAATTCCTGTGCTCCCGGCAGGACTCGAACCCACAACAACTGATCCGAAGTCAGTCATGATATCCATTTCACCACGGGAGCGTAACGGGCTTATCCTACACTAAGAGTTATACTTATTCCAGATGATGACAAACACAAATTTCCAAATTCCTGAACCGGTTAGGAAAACTTCGCGCACACTTACGGCTGCGGGGTTTGAGAATTATCTTGTGGGCGGATGTGTGAGAGATTTGATGATAGGGAAAATGCCGAAGGATTGGGACATCGCTACCCGCGCCACACCAGAAGAAATTATTGCTCTCTTCCCAAAAACATTTTATGAGAACGATTACGGCACTGTTGGAGTTGTGGATGAAGGTGAGCAAGACGAAAGTTTGAAAGTTGTTGAAGTCACTCCGTATAGAACAGAGTCGAGTTACTCAGACTTCCGCCGGCCGGACGAGGTTAAGTGGGCGGATAAAATTGAAGAGGACCTTGCCCGCCGTGACTTTACCGTTAATGCAATTGCACTCGATGCTGAAGGTGAGAAGATGGTCGACCCATTCGACGGTGCGAAAGACATTGAGAAAAAATTAATAAGGGCGGTAGGGAAGCCGGAAGAAAGGTTTAAAGAAGATGCACTGCGTATGCTCCGCGCTCTGCGCCTCTCTGCTGAACTCGGATTTGCAATAGAGCACGAGACGCAAGGCGCGATTGAGAAGAATGCTGAACTGCTTTCACACATCTCAAAAGAGCGCATCAAAGATGAATTTGTAAAAATAATAATGTCTGACTCGCCAGCCATTGCTATTGAGATTGCCGCGCGTCTTGATCTCTTAAAGTTTGTTACACCAGAGCTTGAGAAGGGGATTGGGGTGGAGCAAAACAAGGCCCACGCCTTCCACGTCTGGGAGCATCTCCTGCGCTCTCTTACGCATGCGGCAGAAAAGAAGTTCCCTCTCCACGTTCGCCTAGCTGCCCTTTTCCACGATGTGGCCAAGCCTCACACCAGAGTTTGGAAAAACGACCAGTGGACCTTCTACGGCCATGAGGTAGTGGGAGCAAGGATAGTCAAGCAGACACTTACTGACCTGAAGTTTCCAAAAGACACAATTGAGAAAGTCACCAAGCTCGTGCGCTGGCATATGTTCTTTTCTGAAACAGAGACAATCA
>JANLIM010000048.1 GCA_024654145.1 Candidatus Zambryskiibacteriota bacterium
ATTTCACGCTATAGCGTGAAATCGATGTATAAGTTACTTATTTTTCTTTAATACAAATCTATAGGGTTCTTCGGCCCAACCGTCGGGCGCGCGAGATACGCCAATTCTTGGCGTTCTTGCAATTTCTTTAGTCCCGCGAAGCCTTGGTGAAGTGGGATCTTCTTCTACCCACAATCCGGATTTTCTACCAAGTTTTTGACCGTTTAGAGTTTTATCAATCTTAAGTGCTTTGGTTAATCTTGCTGGACCAGAAATGTTTTCCGTACCGCGTATAAGTACCGCAGTTCCGCAACCTTCTTTCTCGGTTACTATGTTTAACATCCAATGCATGCCGTAAGTGAAGTAGACGTAGATAGTGCCTGCTTGACGAAACATTACTTCATTTCTTTTTGTTTTACCCCTGGAGGTATGACAAGCGAGGTCGTGTTCTCCCACATAGGCTTCTGTTTCTGTAATTCTCTCCCTCGCTACGACGTAGCGCTTGCGCGAAGGCGAGTAATATCTTCGCACCAAGTATTTGCCGATCAGATCCTCGGCAACCCTCAGAGTTTTCCTATTGAAGAATGATTGAGGTATTAGCAACATGGTATAATCTTACCTTATGGGATTCCCCAATTGGGCTAAAAATATTCTTTTCCTTCTGGTCTATATGATTTCAGGCCTTGTGCTTGTAATCATCATCGAAGGGCTTCTTTCTGGCAGCGACCTCTTACCGCTTAATGCCGCTATTGAAAGCGCGGTGGTACATGTACGTACTCCATTTATGACAACCTTTATGGTTTTTGTGACTCAGTTTGGAAATCCTTTTGTCTTTTCCTCGGTGGCAGTCTTTATTGCTGCCATACTTATTATGAAGGGTAATGCTTATGACGCCATACTTTTCTTGGCAGCTTTGCTTATAGCTATTGTAGCTCTGATTGTTTTGAAAAATGTTTTTCAAATTAGTCGACCTGTTTCTGACATCTACTCGGCGGATGGGTGGAGCTTCCCATCTGGACATGCCACTGTCGCTACAGCTTTCTTTTTCCTCGTTGCTCACACATTCTTCAGCAAAATGAGGGACACCAAAGGCAGGGTTATGCTTATCATCGGCTCGATTTTAGGCGCACTCCTTATCTGCTTCTCACGGCTTTACCTAGGCGCACATTGGACACTCGACATCCTCGCAGGTATTGCACTTGGCCTTCTTTCTGTCAGCTTTACCATACTTATGTTCAATGTCTTCCTTGAGGAAAACAGATCTTTGAGAAAGAGATTAAACCTTTAGTAAATCCTAAATCCTAATTTCTAAATCCTAAATAAATCCTAATTTTCGAAATTCTAATTTTGGATTTGGTGCTTATTTAGAGTTTAGGATTTAGTGCTTAGGATTTGGTATAATTGGTATATGAACACACAAGAAACACAGAATCTTTATAAGTGGGCTTGGATCGTATTAATAATTTTGGCAGTTTTTCTCGGCGTACAGACACTCGCGGCTTTGAAGGGGCTTAATGACACCACCCCTTCTTACAACACCATAAGTGTCTCTGGAGAGGGAGAAGTGTTCGCAGTGCCTGACGTTGCCAGCTTCTCGTTTAGTGTCTCGGCCGACGCAGCTACCGTGAGCGAAGCTCAGGAGGAAGTAACTGATAAAGTGGACACAGTACTCGCCGCTGTGAGAGATCTTGGTATTGATGATAAGGATATCAAAACATCCGACTACAACGTGTACCCACGCTACTCGCACACGCAGGGTGTTTGTACTTCTTTCTCATGCCCTCCCTCAAGACAAGTGCTCGAAGGATACACAGCGAGCCACAATGTAACAGTAAAGGTGAGAAAGACCGATGACGCAGGCAAAGCTCTTGCAGCAGCAGGGGACAACGGCGCTACAGGTATCTCCAACATCTCCTTTACCATTGACGACCCAGAAGCTCTTTTGACCGAAGCACGTGAAAAGGCTATAAAAAATGCTCGCGAGAAGGCAGAACAGCTCTCAGATGATCTTGATGTGAAGCTTGTGCGTGTAGTCAGCTTTAGCGACAATGCAGGTGGTGGAGTAATGCCTATGTACCGCGAGACTCTGGGGATGGGTGGCGATGCTGTAGCCCAATCAGCACGGGACCTTCCAACGGGAGAGAACAAGTTCGTGGTAGTAGTAAGCGTTACATACGAGATTCGATAAGTTGACTTCAGGCAGCGAGTGAGTGTGGAAGCTTGCTTACACGACGAGCGAGCGAACCTGAAGATTGACATAACCTACCAACTTAGGGTAGTATAAAAAAGCACCAGGAGGTGTTTTTTTATAACCTCCGCCTTCGCTAAAGCTATGGCGGACAAAGCAAAACATGAACAGATTCATCAACTACATCAAAGATACCCGAGGCGAGCTTGAGCACGTCTCTTGGCCCACACGTAAACAGTCAATAGTCTTTACCGCTATAGTGATCGTTATTTCTGTACTGACCGCCATGTATCTTGGCTTCTTTGACTACGTGCTTTCTCTTATCCTTCAGAAGTTCGTTCTTTAAAGTAATGCTAATGATTCAAATCAACTATGCGAATGTCACGAATGAATTAGTAGCATTAGAATAAATTTGTAGATTAGAATTATATAATTATGTCAAAACAACAAATTTCAGAAGGTAGAAATTGGTATGTCGTCCACACTTACGCCGGCTATGAAAACGCAGTGATGCGTAATCTCAAACAACGCATTGAGTCTCTGGGTATGGAAGACAAGATCTTCAACGTCATCGTCCCTACAGAGAAGAAGGTCAAGATAAAGGGAGGGAAGAGAGTAGAAGAGGAAGAGAAGATCTACCCAGGCTACATTCTTGTAGATATGATGGTGACTGATGACTCGTGGTACGTTGTCCGCAACACTCCTCGTGTGACAGGGTTCGTCGGTTCTGGTGTGCACCCAGTACCAATTGAGAAAGCGGAAGTTGACGCTCTTTTTGCCCGTATGAATGCAGATAAGGTCACCCACACCATCAACCTTCAGGAAAATGACGCCGTGCTTATTATTGATGGCCCGTTTAAAGAGCTCGAGGGCAAGGTTTCTGAGATTGACGAGGAGAGAGGCAAGGTCAAGGTTCTGGTCAACATGTTCGGCCGCGAAACCCCTGTCGAATTAGACTTCCTTCAGGTGAAGAAAGTCTAATTCGACTAGTTGGGAAGTTTGATAAGTTGAAAAAGTTGAATAAGTTTATTCATGCAATATCTAAGTTACATAATGGGTGTTTCTGGTTTAACGAATGCCGATTTAGAGAAAATTAGTGTTGAGATTGTAGATCACAAGGAGGATGGAGACCGGGAAGTTAAAATTCCACCTGGTGCCTTAGAGAGTTATAAGAAACTTATTAAAAACAAGCTTAGTAATGGCTTTTGGAATGAAATAGTGGGAGAGAAAGGTATCACGTTCATTTTTAAGTTCAAAGATGGGACAATAAAAGAGGTTGTTCTGAGCAAGGAAACACAGTTAGAAATCGGAAGGCTGTGCAGTGAGTTCAATGGAGATCCAATTGAAAAGACTTCGGACGTGATTCGGTACATATCTGGCAATAGTTTCTATAAGGATTTCGTTCATGAACATTATGGCGTTTAACTTATTCAGCTTATATACCTTTTTCAACTTATTAAACTAGTGCCATGGCAACAGGACTCGAAAATCTCAAAGTGTATCAAATGGCTGAGGAGCTTGAGGTTGAGGTATATAAAGTTTTAAAGACTTTTCCTAAAGATGAAAAGTATTCCAGCACTGATCAACTCAAGAGGTCGTCAGCTGCTGTTTCAAATAATATAGCCGAAGGATATGCCAGACATAGCTATGCAGAAAAAGTTAGATACATGTACATCGCAAAAGGGGAAGCGGAAGAAACAAAGAGAAATCTGATTCGTTCAGGCAAGAAAGAACTCATTTCTCTAGAACTTGCAAGTAGCTTAGCAGATAGGTATACTGACCTCCTCAAGGCGTTAAGTGGATACATAGGGTTTATAAAAGAGCATTTGAAATAAACCTTATTCAACTTTTTCAACTTATACACCTTATTCAACTAAATCATGGCAAAGAAAGTAACAAAAGTATTAAAGCTCCAAATCCCAGGCGGCGCAGCTGTGCCTGGTCAGGCCCTCGGCCCCGTCCTCGGTGCCGCAGGTATTAACATTGGTGAATTCGTCAAACGTTTTAACGACGAGACTAAAGAACGCCGAGGCGAAACAGTGCCTACTATCGTAGATGTCTATGAAGACAGGACTTATAATCTTACCTACAAAACAGAGCCAGCAGCAGCACTTATCCTCAAGGCTCTCGGCAAGGAAAAAGGTTCCGGTGTTCCAAATACCTCAAAGATTGGCACACTTTCGAAAGCGCAGGTGAAAGAAATAGCCGAGAAGAAAATGACTGACCTCAACGCTACTGACATAGACGCCGCTTCTAAGATTATTGCAGGGACAGCGCGTTCGATGGGGGTGGATATTAAGTAATAATTCAACATTTTTGAATATTAAAGCCCGCCGCTCTTCGGAGAACGGCGGGCTGTTTCGTGAAATCAGAGGGCTGGTTAGTCCTTCCTGATTTCCCGATCTTTGTACAGGCGGGGAAGCATGAGAGACGGCGACCAGCTCGCCTTCAGAGAAGTGAGGTCTTGAGTGCCCTGGTACTTCCCGGTGGAGGCGTAGTCCTTCTCAAGAATTGGCCCTGTTTCGAAGAACACGATCTGGGCGATCCGTCTCCCTACGACGAGCGGGATGATGTAGTGGGTGGAGTTGTTGGTGATCTCCATGGTCCATCGATTGACGAATCCAACATCACCCCACCCAGCGCACTTGCAGACCTCGATGAAGTTCCTTCCCATTGAGCTGCGAGCCTTCATCATGGTGGTGATGTGGTCTCGACCGCCGATGTACTCTTCGGTGTGAGCGAGGATCGTCTCTCCCTGCCGGAGCATAATCACTTGGTCGGAGGGACTGATTCCTTCCCAGTTGAATCGATACTTCTGGAAGGCCTCTTCGGCACAGACAGCGTGCTCCACCTGATCTGCTCCCCACACGTGTTCCATGTGGGATTGGCTCCAGATGTTGTAGAGGCTGTGATTGTACTTGGGTGGCTGTTCTCGGAAGAACCATTCGCCCAGCGAGACGTCGTAGCTTGAGGTGGCGAGGTGTTCACGCCGGAACGGGTCGATGACGATGCTGCCTTCTTCCATGGACTCGAGTATCTTACGGTCGCTGAGAGCCATTGGTTCTACCTTTCTCTAATAGTCTGGTGCTATATTAGCTATTATTAAAGTGAAAGCAAATTAAATCGGGCGGCTCCACTTGGAGCCGCCCGTGTTTTCTTACTCAGAGAGCGAAAGGATGTAGTCGGCCAGTTCTTCGTCGCCTCGACAACCTTCCACCAGTTCCTGCTTGCTGATGAGAAGACTGAAGTCGCCTTCGTTCTCGATGAGCTTCCTGAGCTGCGTCCACTTCCCAGAGTAGTTCCCGTTTGAGCCGTCCAGATCACCGCTCTGTCGCGGTCGAGCCGGATGCTGGAAGGGGGACATGTGGCCGTTGGACAGAAGCCCCTTCGCCATTGAGATATCCTCTTCAAGTGAGCGAATACCAGCATGAGTGAGATAGCTCGTTCGCGCACACTTTCCTGACGAGGCGTAAGCAAGATCCATCCACCCCTGCGACTCAGCCCGATCTTCAGGTCTGATGTAGGGGAGATGCCACTCACTCTTGTGTAGTTCGATAGGAGCGCTCGCTCTCATCGCTTTCGCGATGGCTGTGCCGAAGTCGCATGCTTCCGGCTGCGCCATTTTGCTGACGCGCAAACCCAGGAAGTTGCGCCAGTGAGTAGCTGTCACGATAACCGTGTGGAATGCGTACGTCTCGAGCACACGGTTTGCGTGCTGCTTGTGCAATCCTCGATCTTGGGTCTGGAGCCTCACTTGAACTCCGTGGTCGAGACTGAGCTGCTCGATCTTATCGAAGAGAGCTTCGGCAGCTGCGATGCTTTTCTCTCCCTTAACGGTAGAGAGAAGTTCTTTGCGCCCCCCGGCGAGCGCGTAGGCCTGAAGGATGGCCATGTCGCGACCGAAGAGCCAGTTCTGAACGACTCGCCGCTGATCTTCGGCGGAAAGTTCTTCACCAGCTTGCATACCTGCCTTGTTGACTCCGAATGAGTTGGGGATGTACGGCTTCTCGAGGACCGCAATCATCCGCTTCCATACGGGAATAGCACGTGAACTTGCCGAGTTCCGGCTGAACCGGCAATGCGTGTTGAACTCGGCTAGAAACGGCCGTGGGAAAGTCGTCTCGATGGAGACGATCCTTGACCCTTCGAAAATACTGTCGCATACCATCTGAGCAGTGGCGCTACCTTCCGTGAATGTCTCCATAACGTCTCCCAATCCTTGACCAAAATGATCAAAATGCATTTCTTTCTCTATTTCTACTTTTTAATGGAGATTTGTCAATTGACTAGATATTGTGGAATGAGTACTGTTTCAGACAGAACAGAAGGGAGACTTATGCGGGCAAAGTTTATTGCAATAGACGGCAACGACGGTGCAGGCAAAGAGACACAAGCCAAGCTTTTAAGCGAGGCCCTCAAGAAGCGGGGAGAAGCAACGCTTCTCATCAGCTTCCCTCGTTACGAAGATACTTTCTTCGGACAGGAGTTACGCCGAGCGCTTAGAGGTGACTACGGAGCCTTCGGTGACATCAACCCGTACCTGGCTTCTTACCCGTACGCTGCCGATCGCTGGATTTCCAAGCCGTACATCGAGGTGGCGCTCAAGTCCGGGATCTACGTAATTTCTGATCGCTACATGAGTGCGAACCAGATTCACCAAGGAGGTAAGATTTCGAACGTGAAGGAGAGGGAAAGGTTCCTTGCTTGGCTCGATGAACTCGAGTACGGGCAGTTCAAGATTCCGCATCCTGATATCTCGATTTACCTTGACGTACCGGTGAGCGTTTCGAAAAGACTCATGAGTACGAAGACGCGAGATATTGTGGAGAATAGCCCTAAGTATCTCGAGAACTCGTACAGGTGCGCCCAGTGGCTCATAAAGCGCCATGCGGATGAATGGATGAGTGTGAAGTGCATGCAGTCGCGCCGTCTAAAGTCTCGTGAAGAAATCCATGAAGAGATCATGGAAGGTCTGCGAGACCGCTCAGTTCTCTAAAAGTGCCGCCTCGAAAGAGGCGGCCTTCGCTTTTCAAAGTCTGGAATAACGGTATGATTGAGCCAAAGAACATTGAATTGATGAAACAAGAAATAGAAAATTTGATAAATAGCGCTCTCGCTTCACTCGGTATTGAATCGAAGGGTTTTTCTGTAGAACATCCAACTGACCTGAAGATGGGGGACTATTCTACTAATGTAGGAATCAAAACCGGCAAGGCTAAGGAAATTTACGAACACTTGGCGGTTTCACCGCCAAGTGGGGTGGAGAAAATTGAAATCGCTGGACCAGGATTCATTAATTTCTATCTTTCAAAAGAATTTTTCCAGAAGAGCTTGAAGAAAGTTATCGAAGCCGGGGACGACTTTGGAAAAGGTAAGCACGCAAGAGGATTCAAGGTTATGGTCGAATACACCGACGCTAATCCTTTTAAAGATCTTCATATCGGGCATCTGATGAGCAATGCTGTCGGGGAAGCAATTTCAAGAATTATTGAGTGGAACGGTGCGGATGTGAAGCGAGCAAATTATCAAGGTGATGCTGGGATGCATATTGCACAGGCTGTATGGGGAATGATAAAGGGAGCAGATGATCCTTACGTTTTCGGCAATAAAGCATTTGCAGAAGATGAAACCGCTCAGAGTGAAATCAAGGAAATTAATAAAAAAATCTACGATAAAACTGACCCTAAAATCAATGAGCTATACAAGGTGGGTAGAGAAGAGAGCCTAAAGAAGTTCGAGGAGATTTATAAAAGGCTAGGGACAAAGTTTGATTTCTATTTCTTTGAATCAGAAACAGCAAAGATTGGTAAAAAAATTGTTGAAGAAAATATTGGAAAGGTGTTTGAGGAATCTGATGGTGCAGTTGTCTTTAAGGGCGAAAAGTTCAATCCGTCACTTCACACTCGTGTATTTATTAACTCACAAGGAATCCCAACATACGAGGCAAAGGACTTAGGTAATGCTAAAAATAAATCAGATGTATATCCATATGATTTATCTGTGGTGGTAACAGGTAATGAGATCAAGGATTATTTCCGGGTCATGTTAGCAGCGCTTGGGCAGATTTATCCTGACCTTGCAGCTAAAACTAAACATCTTCCTCATGGAATGCTCCGTTTGTTGACAGGTAAAATGTCATCGAGGACAGGAGATGTTATTACTGCAGAAGAATTAATTGAAGAAGTGAAAACAAGAGTGAAGGGTGACGAGCAAGTAGCCATCGGCGCTATCAAGTACATGATCCTGCGCTCAAATATCGGGAGTGACATCGTTTTCGATTTCGAAAAGTCAGTTTCTACCGAGGGTGACTCCGGAGTCTATCTCCAATACGCACACGCCCGCGCCAATTCAATACTGGAAAAGGCAGGCAAGAAGGGGAATACAGAAGGGGAGAGAAATACTACACACGAAATTGAGAAGCTGCTTTACCGTTTCCCGGAAATTGTTGAGAGAGCGGGGCAGGAGTATGCGCCGAATTACATCACTACGTACCTTACTGAGCTGGCATCTTCGTTTAATAACTTCTACGCCCATGAACAAGTTTTGGAAGACAGCCCGGAATCTGGTTATCGCTTGGCCATAGTCCAAGCCTTTAAAACTGTGATGAAAAACGGCCTGACTATTCTCGGTATTCCTGCGCCTGAGAGGATGTGATAATATGGTTTCAAAGCGTTAAGGAGACTAATCACCTCTGAGCTTCGGGAAGAAAGCGTAAGCAAGTAGAGCCCGAGGGGTAAGCCCCGATAGCTGTAAAGAGAAGCAATCAAGGTGGTACCACGGGTGAAAGCTCGTCCTTGCGTGGCATTTTTGCCGGATGAGGACGAGCTTTTATTTATGACCAGCGAAAATCAAAATCCAAAATCAGACAGAGCGCTTAAAGAGGAAGCGATTTTAAATTTCTGGAAGGATAATAAAATATTCGAAAAAAGCCTGGAGAAAGAAGCTCCTGAGGGAGAGTTTGTTTTCTACGAGGGTCCACCTACGGCCAACGGTAAGCCGGGGATTCACCATATCGAAGCACGGTCATTCAAGGATGCTATTCCTCGCTATAAAACTATGCGTGGATTTCATGTCGCAAGAAAAGCAGGCTGGGACACTCACGGACTTCCGGTAGAGCTAGAAGTCGAAAAACAACTAGGTTTAAAGTCTAAAAAAGAGATAGAAAAGTACGGTATCGCCAAGTTTAATGAAGAGAGCAAGAAAAGTGTATGGAAATATGTGGACGAGTGGAGAGAATTTACTGATCGTATAGGGTACTGGGTAGATATCGACAATGCTT
Source organism: Candidatus Zambryskiibacteriota bacterium (assembly GCA_024654145.1). Taxonomy (GTDB): domain Bacteria; phylum Patescibacteriota; class Minisyncoccia; order Phycocordibacterales; family Zambryskibacteraceae; genus UBA5004. The sequence goes on from JANLIM010000048.1 coordinate 9,447, forward strand.
ATGTCACATATCACAACTCATACATAGAAACTGTTTGGTCGATACTGGCTAAAGTCGAAGAGAAAAAGCTTCTTTACAAAGATTATAAAGTTCTGCCTTGGTGCCCACGTTGTGGTACTGCCCTTTCCTCCCACGAACTAGCTCAGGGGTATAAAGATGTTAAGGATTTGTCGGTGTACGTGAAATTTAAAGCAAAGGTTAATTTGGATTATAACGTTTATTTAGTTGCATGGACTACAACGCCATGGACTTTACCTGGGAATGTTGCTTTAGCTGTAGGGGAAGATATAAATTACCTTTGGCTTAAGAAAGAAAACGAAGTACTAATTGTTGCAGAGGATAGAATGGAGGTTGTGGGCGAAGGTTATGAAATTATTAAATCAACTAAGGGTGAAGAGCTTCTAGGTATGGAGTACGAGCCTCTTTTTAACGAGCTCAAAACTCACATGCAGGCTTCAGAATTACAAAAAAAAGAGTTTTCAAGTGTTGTAAATGGATGGAGTGTGTATTTAGCTGATTTTGTTACCACTGAAGATGGCTCAGGAATTGTTCACACAGCCGTTATGTATGGTCAAGATGACTTTGCGTTGGGTGCAGAGAAAAACCTACCAAAAGTGCATACGGTTAGTGATACTGGGAATTTTATATCGGGGGTAGTCCCAGATTTTCTTGCAGGAAGATATGTTAAGGAAATGGATGAGAATGGTAAGCCAACTCTAGATGTAGACATTATTGATTATCTAAAGAAAAATAACCTATTATTAAAGCAGGAAAATTATAAGCATCAGTACCCACACTGCTGGAGGTGCAAAACACCGCTTATATATTACGCACGTGATTCTTGGTATATCGCCATGTCGAAGCTGCGGGATGAGCTTGTAAAGGAGAACGAGAAGATAAACTGGGAGCCAAACTATATAAAGGAAGGGCGTTTTGGAGAGTGGCTTCGTGAGATAAAAGACTGGGCAATTTCCCGAGAGCGCTATTGGGGGACACCTCTGCCCGTTTGGGAGAATGCCGATAAGACCAAAAGAGTATTGGTTGACTCACTCGATACACTCAAAAAATATACAAAAACTAATAAAAACACTTTTGTGTTTATGCGTCACGGTGAGACAGTTGGTAATACACGCAAACTTTGGCGGGGGAATCCTTTGACCCATGATCCATTGACTGAAAACGGTAAGGCACAAGTAAAAAATAGTGCCGCCGATCTTAGAGGCACAGACTTCGATTTAGTCTTTATATCTCCATTCGACCGCGCGCGGGAAACGGCAGATATTCTTTTGCCAGAGCTTGGTCTGTCGGAAGATAAGTTAAAGGTAGATCCTCGCCTTAGTGAATGGAATGCGGGAGCAGAGTTTGAGCTTAAACCACTGGATCAGTTTTTTGCAACACTTGATAAGCAAGCAGACAAGTACCACTTTAAAACAGCTGACGGGGAATCGTTCGTAGATATGGTAAGGCGTGTGGGGGATTTTATGTACGAGCTCGACTCCAAATATGAAGGTAAGAATATTCTTATTATTACCCACGGCGGGGTTGTGAGAGGTGCTGGTCTTGTAGCAGAAGGTTTCGACTACGCATCAATTACAGAAAAGTTGGTTGACTTAGGAGTGAAAAACGCAGAAGTGAGAAGTGTTAACTTTGTTCCACTTCCACACAATGAAAACTTCGAACTCGATCTGCACAAACCTTATATCGATGAAGTGGTTCTTGAAAAAGATGGAGAAGAATACAGGAGGGTCAAAGAAGTTATGGATGTTTGGTTTGACTCCGGCGCTATGCCGTTTGCTTCCTTCGACTCTGCTCAGGACAGGCAGTACCCTGCAGACTTTATTTCGGAAGCGATAGATCAAACTCGAGGATGGTTTTACACACTTCATGCTATTGGAGTTTTGATGGGTAAGGGACGCGCGTACAAAAATGTGGTCTGCCTCGGCCACATTCTGGATAAAGAAGGCAAGAAAATGAGCAAGTCTGTAGGGAATGTAGTGAATCCATGGGAAATGATAGATAAATACGGCGTGGATGTATTGCGCCTGTGGATGTACTCCGTTAACCAACCAGGGGAGTCAAAAAACTTCGACGAACGCTCTGTCGATGAATTGCAAAAAAGAGTTTTCAATCTTCTTGATAATGTTTATTCATTCTATGAGCTATATCGTGATAAAGAATGTGAAGTTAATGATCTGGAAGTAGAGAAGAGTGATGTCCTGGATTCCTGGATAGTTGCCAAACTCGACAAACTTACCAGTGAGGTGACCACCAAGCTCGATGAGTACAAACTTTTGGAACCAGTTCGCGAGTTAAGAGAGTTTATTGATGATCTTTCGACTTGGTATTTGCGTCGTTCGCGCGAGAGGATTAAAGCAGGAGACAAGGATGCCAAAAAGACTCTTTACTATGTACTCAAGACTGTTTCTAAATTAATGGCGCCTTTTGCACCATTTACCGCAGATGATTTGTACCAAAAGTTACGCAGGGAGGATGATGCACTGAGCGTCCATCTAGAAAAATGGCCGGAAATGAAAAAGCCCGGTCTGCTCTCGCTGATCAAAGGAGAAAGTAAAAACGAAGATCTCTTAGAAAAAATGGATGAAACGAGGAGGCTTGTTTCTCTCGCTCTTGAAGCTCGGTCGAAGTCTAATATCAAAGTGCGACAGCCATTGCAAAAGCTCGAAATCCGAAATGCGAAGCTTGAAAACGAATATCTAGAAATCATAAAAGACGAACTTAATGTCAAAGAAGTTTCTGTAAATCCTGTTCTTGAAAACGAAGTCGCCTTGGACACGACTCTTACAGATGAACTCTTAGAAGAGGGTAAAATGCGCGATGCCGTACGAACTATACAGGAATGGCGCAAAGAAAAAGGACTTAAACCTGGAGAAAAATCTTCCTACCCTGTACCTGATGAGCAAAAAGAAATTTTTGTAAAATTTGCTGAAGAAATTAAGAAAGCTACAAACGTAGAATTTTAATCTTGTCATACCATATCTACACAACTCCAGGCGTTGTTCTCTCTGCTCGCTCTGTAAGAGAGGCAGACAGAATCTATTCTATACTTACCCGCGACCTAGGGCTTATCCAAGCGACAGCTATTGGAGTGAGAAAAGGGGAGTCTAAACACAGGGGTTCGCTTGAGCCTTTTACTATTTCTTCGATCTCGCTTGTGAGGGGCAAGGAATACTGGCGGATTACTTCAGCCGAATCTCTGCGAAGTGTTCCCAATAAAGAAGAAATAGCTCGACCACTCGCGCTTCTAGAAAAACTGGTCCAGGGAGAAGCGCATAATCCCGAACTCTATAACGCAGTTGAATCAGCTATTTGGTCAACACCGAGTGTTGACCATGATGAGATGTGGGAGATCGGTTTTGTAGCCCAAATCCTTTTCCACCTCGGGTATCTCAAGGAAGCAGACCTTTCGCTTGAAAAGAAAGACTTGATAACGGCTATAAACGAAGGCCTTCGTGAAAGCCATTTGAACTAAGCGTGACAGTATTTTTCAGCTCTGCCGTTATATCCTCTATACTAATAATGATATAATTTACCAACATGACTGAAGAAAATAACAGCAAAGTGGACAAGCTCCAGGACACGCTTAATTCCAGAACTCGCTACCATGACCCGCTCGGGGACCGCTCGGGTATTAAAAGCTCAGATCCACTATCTGGCGGGTCTGATGAGGTGAGCGAGAAGTGGTCTTCGCCCGAGCTGAACGAAATTCTTACTCGCGAACGTGCACCACAAGAAATAACCCCATTTATGAAAAAATTCTTCCTTTTCGCTATGCTTTTCTTTGTCGCCACCATCCTTGTCGGCGGCCTCATCTTCCTGCGCGGCAGTAACTTCGTCTCTTCTAAGAACGTAGGCATCTCTGTCGTCGGACCAGTTACTGCTTCCGCAGGAGAAATCATTGAGCTAGGTGTGACAATAGAGAACGACAACAACACCGATCTTGAGTCTGTGAATTTCTCAGTCCAGTATCCTCAAGGAGCGAAGGATGCGACAGACATTGCGAACTCACTCACTTTCTCCAAAGACGAAGTGGGAGTGATAGGTGCCGGTGATGAAGAGGTGCGCAATGTAAGGCTGGCTTTAGTCGGTGCCACTGGAGAGGTCAAGCAGTTCAAGTTCTCTGTTGAGTATAAAATCAAAGGTTCTAACGCCATCTTCTACAAAGACAAGATTTACGAGATTACTATCGGCACGGCGCCTGTGAGCATCTCTATCGAGAGCCCCCCGTCCGTCACTTCCGGTGACACCTTTACCACTACGGTCAGGCTCTCGCACAGCTCGGCCGATCTTTTGAAAAATGTGATGCTTCGAGCTGAGTATCCGTACGGCTATAGTGTTATTTCAACAAGCCCAGTAGCTATAGCTGAGAATAACATCTGGGATTTGGGAGACTTTGCTCCAGGTACGGAAAAGACTATTGAAATCCGCGGACGCTTGGTAGGGGAGAATCAGGATGAGCGGACATTTCGCTTTTATGCTGGGGTGTCAGACAACGGGAGCTTTAGCCCCGATTTTAAATCAATAATTGTAAGTACCCAAGATACTATTGCTATAGAAAGGCCTTCTCTGGGTTTGAATGTAAACTTTAATGGAGAATCAACACCTGTTTATATCGCTCCTGCTGGGCGCAATATTACTACTACTATCCGGTTTCAAAATAATCTACCCGAGAGAGTGGTTAACCCACGTCTCGAACTCACTCTTTCTAAATCAGCTGTCGATGAGTCGAGCATCCAGGCCCACAACAGCGGCAACTACAACGCATCTACTGGTCGTATTGTATGGAATCTGACAAACAACTTGGGTAAGTCCGAGCTTCTTCCCGGTGAGAGCGGGACTGTTAGCTTAAACTTCGCTTCCAAGGAGGAAGAAAATCTTTCGCCAGGTCAGAGAGATATACTTCTCGAACTTGCTCTTACTGGTACTCCTGTAAGTACGGGCAATAGAGCTGTTACAGTGAGTGAAACCAGAACTGTCAAAGTTGCTTCGCAGGTCACGCTCTCTTCAAAAGCTTTTTATTCCATAGGACCTTTCCGCAACAGTGGCCCTCTTCCGCCAAAGGTGGGGAGCGAGACAACGTACACTGTAGTGTGGAATGTAGGCAACACTCAGGCAGATATAATTAATGCTCAAATTACTGCGCGCCTAGGTAGTGGAGTGAAGTGGCTCGATGCTAACAGTATTGCGAATGAAAACATTTCATACAATGAAGAGACAAACACTGTTACCTGGGACTTGAAAGATCTTTCATCAGGCTCTGGCTTCTCTAGCTCAGGGAGGGAAGTAGCTTTCCAGCTTGTTCTTGCTCCCACAGCTATACAAGTTGGTTCTGCACCGGCTTTGGTAACTGGCATAAGCTTTACGGGTAAGGATTCTGTCTCTGGAGATGCTGTTAATGTAAGTAATGCTGCGGTGACAACCCGGCTTTCCTTTGACCCTGCGTTTATACAAGGGGATGATGTGGTGCAGAGGTAAAAATTTACAATTTACAATTTTCAATTTACAATCAAGTTCCAATGACCAATGATCTAATGGAGAAGGTGGTGAGTCTTTGTAAGCGCAGGGGGTTTGTTTTTCCTGGTTCGGAAATTCACGGGGGACTCTCTGGTATTTATGACTACGGACCATTAGGCGTTGAACTTAGGCACAATATAAAACAATATTTCTGGTCAAAATTTATTGCAGACAGGGATGATGTTTACGGCATGAGTGCTGCAATATTAATGCCGGCTAAAGTTTGGGAGGCGTCCGGACACGTTGGAAAGATGGGGCTTGTCGACCCAGTTGTGGAATGCAAGATTTGTCATGAGAGAGTGAGAGCTGATCAACCAGAAGCTATTAGCGACCATGAAGCTACGCACAAAAAAGAAAAAGTAGAATGGTCAGAGCCAAAAATCTTTAACTTACTTGTCGAGACTAAACTTGGAGCTTCAGAAGAGACTGCAAACAAAGCCTATTTGAGAGGAGAGATTACTCAAGGTGTGCATGTAAACTTTAAGAATATTTTGGATTCAATGCACCCTAAATTGCCTTTTGGTATTGGACAGATCGGTAAGGCTTTTAGAAACGAGATTACTCCAAGAGACTTTCTTTTTCGCCAAAGAGAGTTTGAGCAGATGGAAGTTCAGTATTACATTAAACCGGATGAGGAAGAGGGCAAGAAGCAGTTTGAATACTGGAAAAATTTTGCAATGGAATGGTATCTTGACTTGGGTTTTAAAAAAGAAAATCTTAGATTTAGGCAACATGCTGATGATGAGAGGGCACACTATGCTAAAGATGCTTGGGATATTGAGTACAACACGTCGTTCGCTGGTTGGAAGGAGGCCTGGGGGATACACCACAGAGGGGATTGGGATTTGAAGCGTCATAGCGAGTATTCAAATACTGACCTTTCTTATTTTGATGAGGAAACAAAGCAGAGATTTATTCCCTGGGACATTGAGTGTTCTGGAGGAGTAGATAGAGCTGTAATGTTCGTACTCATGGAAGCCTATACTGAAGATACATTGGGTGATGAGCCGCGTGTGTATTTAAAACTTGCTCCACATATTGCTCCAATCCGTGCCGCGGTCTTCCCATTGCTTAAAAATAAACCGGAGCTTGTTGCTAAGGCGCGAGAAGTTTATGAAAGCTTAAAGCTGTCAGCTAACAGCTATCAGCTTGCATATGATGACAACGGCAACATCGGCAAACGCTACAGAAGGCAGGATGAAATCGGCACTCCGCACTGCATCACTATCGACTTCACGACTCTAGAAGACGACACTGTTACGCTTCGAGATAGGGATACGGGTGAGCAGGAAAGAATTCAAATCTCAGAATTACTCTCCAAAATTAAGGCTTAACAATACCTTGTAATAGAAATAAGGCTCGACTAGAGCATTATTTAGTTCTTGACTTTTAATATATTTGGATGTCTAATGGTGTTAGAAGCTTAGAAACGTCAACTTTCTCTTGAGAGGTGTGAAGTGAAGTACCAGATCGAATACTGCCCGAACTCGGATGTGATACAGATCCACGTGGATCAGCGGCTCATCCGCGGTACCATCCTTTGCTTTGAGCACTACGACATCGGCAGGCACACTAAGAAAGAATTCAAGACTGAAGCGATGGATGCCGATGTCTTGGTCCGTTTCTGCAGGGCCGTGAGTGAGTTTGATGGGATGGAGCAACAAATTTCTTTCGGCCGGTACGAGATTCAGTTGCAGAAGGCTTCGATGTTCAGGTGGGAACAGCTCGTTCCGCACATTCTCGAAGCTCTCCGCATTTTCGTCGCTCGTGACGAGAATCTCGAGGAATCGGTTCCGCCCAAGCGACCGACCGCTCGGATGCTTCGCGAATTGCGCAAGCAAGGCTGCGACGTCTGACCCGTTCTTGTTCCATTTTTGCACCGTGTTGTTAGAACCCCGCAAGGGGTTCTAACAACACGGTGCTTTCGTTTGATTGAAAGAAGTTCTACTCTAGAGTAGTCTATACATCTAACTTGTCCCGTTAGAAATCCATGGGACAGTAAATAACCACATGCTTACAAATTTAAGATTTCTAATGGGATGAAGTTTAAGAAAACCACCTTGCCAAATGGCCTTCGAGTTATCGTAGTGCCTATGAAAGATAACCCCTCAACTACTACTATGGTCATGGTGGAGGCTGGTTCTAATTATGAGACAAAGGAGCAAAACGGTCTTTCCCACTTCCTCGAACACATGTGTTTTAAAGGTACGACACACCGCCCTACGGCTCTTGAGATTGCTATAGAGTTTGATTCTATGGGTGCA
>JANLIM010000058.1 GCA_024654145.1 Candidatus Zambryskiibacteriota bacterium
CCCCAAAAACATTCCTGATAATAGTAATCACCGTCTTGAATAACTTCTTCTTTACCCCTCTCGCCGCGTATTGTGACGCGCTCGCTTGTCACGTCAACATCGATATCATCCCCAGTTACTCCGGCTATGGTTGATTCGACAACGATTTCTTCAGGAGTCTGATAAACATCAATCGCAAGCTGACCTTCGGTTTCCTGGGAAACTATATTTCCCTCACCGATGGTATGCGTCAGATCTTCGTTACTATCTTCAACTTGAAGTTTTACGCCTTTTCTCTTGAACACACATTCATTATATCAAAACCGATACATATAAAAACCCTATTGCATATCAATTTCTATTAAAACAATATCTAGGCAGAAGAACCGAGTCGGTTCGATTCGGGGGAAAGGACCTTAATACGGGTCCATAAGGAGGGAGGTGATTGTAATGAGAGCGATGAATGTCGAGAACGCCCAGGGTATCGATAAGGCGCCAAGCGGATCTCTCGCGGAGGCTCTTCGTCGAAGGATCGGTAGGGCCGATTTGAGCTGGCGGAAGCCTCTGAGACGCGCGATCTCTGTCGCCGAGACTGAGTTCAGCGGCCTTCTCAAACAGGCTCCACATGTTCTGCAACTAGCTTTTGCGGTAGAGACCATTCTCTGCAAAGGCATAGGGTTCGGCTTACCAGCCGGCTCAGCAATAAAACAACTAGAGCTGGAGGAGAAGCTCTGTGCAGCCGGAGTTCCGTGGGAGGACATCCAGATGGTCGAGAGCAAGATCGCGAAAGCGCTCAATCCGCATCGATGAGGGGGAGTGGAGACGCAAGACATGGTTAGTGCCCAACTATGAGCGGCCTTCTTTCAACTTGGAGGCCGCTCACTCTATTTAGGTTTTCTTTCGTAAATGTACTGGCTTCAACTCATCCCTCTTTTTCAAAGTTTCGAAATCGTGAAAGACTATAACTGCAGCAAGAAGTAAGAACAAAGATGCGTAAATCTCTATGCCGGCCAGTCTCAATATAAGAATATTAAATATTCCATGGAGAACAGCTGCCCAGAACAATCCTTCTAGCACGCGCTTTCTCATCCAATAGAATCCAACTAAAGCAGAGGCAAGAGCATGGAGAAGCGTTGCTCCAACTCCACGTATAAGAGTGACTTGAACGATAAAGTCAGCGCCTATAAGGTTTAGTGCATTTTCAACAGCGGCAAATCCCAAAGCTGCTGTAATCATGTAGACCATTCCATCCGTCCATTCATCAAAAAACTCACTTCTTTTCACGAGCGCGTAGACCGCGATAAACTTCACGAGCTCCTCGATTAGGGCGAAAGAGAAAAGAAAAGCGGGAGTTGAAGTTAAAATACCTCTTCCCGCAAACCAGTTCTGTATTTGAAGCTCTGGGAATGCAGCAAAGGCGGTCGAGAGTCCGCCGGCAAGGAAAACATACAAAATCATGCGCGTGGGTTCTGGTTTACGCTGATCCTCCAGCATAAAGAATACCAGCCAAGCGAAGGACGGGATTATACCTAAAAGAAGCGGGTTAATTACCATTTTTCAACAATAAGTAAGTCTTGCTCTCCCTTTGCCCGTGGTAACATTTTCCAAATCTCCTCCGTAACAAATGGAGTAAATGGGTGGAGCATTTTTATGCACTCCTTGAGAATTGTCATAAGCGTTTCCTGCGCAGCGCGTCTGTCACCGGAGTCATCACCACTAAGCCTACTCTTGGAATCCTCAATTATTTTGTCTGCAAATGTATGCCAGAAATATTGATATAATTCTTCTCCGGCCTGGTGAAATTTATATTTTTCGAGATTTGCGGTGATGTTAACCTTCATTTTAT
>JANLIM010000006.1 GCA_024654145.1 Candidatus Zambryskiibacteriota bacterium
GTGGGAAGGAGTCAATAATGCGGTCAACGGTCTGGCTAGCGGTGTTGGTGTGTAGGGTCGAGAGTACCAAGTGCCCAGTCTCCGCAGCAGTAACTGCAGTAGACATGGTTTCCGGATCTCTCATTTCTCCAATCATGACAATATCCGCGTCCTGGCGGAAGATGCCTTCAAGAGCAATGTGGAAGTTGGGTGTGTCGATTTTGACCTCACGCTGGTCGATGATGGCCTTCTTGGGTTGGAAGATATACTCGACCGGATCTTCGATGGTAATAATGTGTTCCAGCCTTTCTTTATTGATAGTTTCAACCATAGTAGCGAGAGTCGTCGACTTGCCGACACCAACAGGGCCGACTACGAGAAAAAAACCTTGCTGTCTCCTAGCAAACGTTTCAAGAATTGGAGGAAGGTTAAGCTCCTCAAAGCTCTTGACCTCGCTTGGTATAAGTCGCATTGCAATACCTGTGCGTCCGAGAGAAACAAAAGCATTGCAACGGAAGCGCCTGCCGCTACTATGGCTGAAGGAGAAGTTACTCTCTTTTTTCGCCTCAAACTCACTCTTATTTGTCGGAGTTAAAAGAAGTGCCAAAAGTCCATCCATATCTTCAACTGTAAGCACAGCAAATTTTGAAAGTGGTATAAGGAACCCAGACACTCGTATTACCGGCGGTCGGTCTTGGGAAAGGTGGAGATCAGAGGCTCCTTCCTTTGCCATAATGTCGACAAAATCGTTTAAAAGTTTTTCGTGAGGCATATTCGAATACATTATAGCGTATTAATTTCCTCAAATGGAATAATGCGTTCAAATGCTTTGATAATAGCGTCTTCCTTCATACTGAGCATGCCTTTGGCACGAGCCACTTTGTAGAGTTCTGGCTCTGTCGGATTCTTGAGGATAACGCCTTCCACCTCTTTATCCATATCAAACACTTCCATAACAGAAACTCGTCCTGCTATACCAGATGGAAACTCTGCTGTAGGCTCTATTTCATAAATAGTCTTACCGAGTGGAATGTCTTTACGGAATTTTTCGGGCAAATCTTCAAACTGCTTGTCAATCATAAGCTTAATAGAATCCTCGACCGGTATAGGCTTGCCAGTCCCCGGTGCAAGTTTCCTAACAAGGCGCTGAGCCATGGTGAGGATAAGAGTCGGAGCTATAAGATATGGGTCAACACCCATGGCTATGAGGCGCGGAATCACTCCGATGGCATTATTAGTGTGGATGGTCGAGAGCACCAAGTGTCCAGTGAGGGCAGCATGGATAGCGAGCTGGGCCGTTTCCTTGTCGCGAATCTCTCCCACCATGATAATGTCCGGGTCTTGGCGGAGTGTTGTACGAAGGCCAGTAGCAAACGTGTAATCAATTTCTGGCTGAATCTGAGACTGCGAAACACCAGCAATGTTGTACTCGACAGGATCTTCTAGAGAAAGGACGTTCTTATGTTCTCGGTCCAGTTCATTGAGCATGGAGTAAAGTGTGGTTGATTTACCGGAACCAGTCGGACCAGATATAAGAATGAGTCCGTAAGGGCGCTTGATAGCCTTGCGCACTAAGTCTAGATTCCTCTCTGACATGCCCATTTTGTCGAGTGGAAGCAAACCCTTCGACTGATCGAGAATTCTCATCACTACCTTCTCTCCATAATAAGTTGGGAAGGTAGAAACGCGGAAGTCTACCTGCCTATCCTGTACTTTTGTCGAGAAGCGTCCGTCCTGAGGCTTCCTCTTTTCGTCCAAGCGCATGTTGCTCATAATCTTAATGCGGGCTACCAGAGCCGAGTGAACTTTGATAGGTAGAGTAAGCGAAGTGTTGAGCTCGCCGTTGACTCGGAAGCGGACTTTGACGGTGTCAAATGTTGGTTCTATGTGAATGTCAGAAGCATTACCTTCCGAAGCGTAGCTCAATATGGTCGCCACCATCTTGGTCACTGGAGCATCTTCTACAATCGTCGCTTCCACTTTTTTCTGCGCTGTCTTACGTTTATCCTCCACTGGAGTTTCCGCAGCAATACCAGACTCAAGCTCATCGAGCACTTTAGTCACTTCTCCAGAAAGTCCCTGATACTTCTCCATCGCTTCTTTGAAGTCTTCCTCGGTGATAAGAAAGAGTTTGTAAGGCATGCCAATCTTAGCCGAGATAAAGTTAAGCGCGTCGCGCGCTTCGAGATCGTTTGGATTAAGAGCACCCACTTCCAATACGCCGTCCTTCACGGCCATAGGCACTACTTTGTAATGCAGGGCTGAATCCTGGGGTATATAGTCGAGAACCTTGGCAGAAAGATTTATATCCTTAAGGCTTTTAGCCGGTACGCTTGCGCCCGACTTCTTTTTGTCAGAAAAAATTGCCATATTTTAATCTCTACCGATTATTTCAAAGGGGTTGGGGCGTCCAGCCTGAGTTTCTGGCAAATCTACGCTGAAATCTACGAGAGCCCGATATCCAGTAACAGAAAACAAATCTTGCCTGAAGGTAATACCTTCCAATTCCTCGGAGAGCTTCACTAGACTTGTGTCAGCGGGAGTGTCTGGACCATTACTTTCCGAAATAAGAGCCGGGCCTACAAACGCGCTGTATACATAGAAGACAAGGAGTAGTACGACGACTGCTACGATGGCTTTTTTGTTATTGAGAATTGTATCCATTTTTTTGAGTTTGCCGATTATTTTACCCAATATGTCTCTATCAGTATCTCATGCTTATAGAGACCAGACTCAGCCGCTATGAAGTTCACAGTCCTCACATCCATGATGCGCAGACTTTTCTCCAAGTCTTGGATAAAGCTTTTGAAGTTCTCGTAGTTAGAAACAAAACTTACTGCCACAAGAGTCTTCTGATACGCAGGCTCATGTTCAGAAAGAGTGACTTGAGTTGCTGCTTGTTCCGACTGCGTATCAATAGAAACATTACTTATAGAGATGCCATAACGGGAAGCAATAGCATCCAAGTCGAGTGCGAGACGGACAGTGTCAACATTTGCTGGCAACACTTTCGAGAGTCTCTCAATCTCAGCACGAGGGAGGGAGTTGTAATCCACCTGGAGCTTGTCGCGCGTCTCAATAATGTTTGAGATGTTATCCAGCACGTTCTTATACTCGTCAGATGTGGCCGAGAGATCCTTTACCTGCCCATACATCGGGCTAGTGAAGGTATAGAAAAGCCCGACGGAGAGGATGAGAAGGAAGATGGCTGTAGAGTTTTTCATAATAATGTTTCTTTAATTTCCTTGAGGCGTCGTCGTCCCGCTCTCAAGAGAAACAGGAGTCGATGTAGCTGTCTCTACCGGAGCCTCCACCTCTTCTATGATAGGCGCTGTTAGCTCGACCACCTTACGGTAGGAAACGAGGTCAGGATTAATATCAGCATTGAAAGAGAATCTGACATTGCCTCTTTCATCAAGAGCGAGATCGGAAAAGACAGGATTAATGAAGCTCTTACTCTCCTTTAGTATCTCTGCCTGGGCCGCGAGATTAGAGTAACTGCTCGCTTCGCCTTTGAGTGCAATTTTAAGCTCCTTGTTGTTCATGTTGAAGCTAAAGTCAGTAAAGCGCACTGTTCTTACAGTCGATGCTTCAAGAAGAGAGAGGAGAGGAGAAAGCACGACATGTTGGTTAATCAAACCTTCAGTAGATAAGAGCCTGTTGTTGAGTCTAGTAATCTCGAGCACTGTTTCTGGCTCTACATTGCCCCTAGCTGCATCAAGCTCAGCCGCCATAGTCTTAATAGAATAGTCCAAGTAGAACTTGTAGCCCAAAGCGAGGAGTGCCGCGAGCAAAGAAAGTGCAAAAACAACCATAGCAATAAAGCCGAGAATGCTACGTTCCTTCTTTACCGGCGCAGTATGACCACCTGTACCCGATACTACGGCACCCTTAGGTATAAAAGATGATTGAAATTTAGGAGGCATTTAAAAAGAAATGTGCTACCTCTAAATTATAGAACAAAAACAGCTCAACTGAAACAAGAAGTGTTTATAACTCCCGCACTTGTTTTTGCAACTTATAGGCATTTCCGTGCTTAAGTAAGCCAAGATACGAAGCCTTTGATCCGTCCGATGTATTTCCGATTAAATTCTTCAACATTCTTCTTTTTGTCACCGTCCGTAAGACTCGATGGCCGGGAAAATGCACCCAGCCCAGGAAATCCACGCCGGAGGCGAAAGTTTTGATAAAAACCTTGTCTGGGTGAAGCTCCAGTTTCAGCTTATTTTCGAGAAAATGTACAATATACTGATATATTGTACATAAATGAGATCTGCTGGATGATAAGAAAACAAAGTCGTCGGCGTCCTTAAACACAAAGATTCTCGCCGTATGGATACTGGATTCGGCGGCGGGAAACCATGGTCGCCTGCACTTGCCTACTACCATTATTAATTTTAACAAAAAATCGGGCCCCGCGGAAATCGCGGGGCCCAAGGACTAAGTCCCAAGGATCCAGAGGATCAAGGAGACTAAGACCCAAGTACTACTTGCGCACGCCAGCGAACCACCAGCTGCCGTGCCAGCCGCGGCCGCTGCGGCTGACGAACACGCCGCGCTCGCCGCGCCAGTGGTCGAACGCGGCGAAGCACCATTTGCCATTGGCGTCATGCCAGTGCGTGCCATTGGGGTGCGTATCAGCGAAGGAGGGGTCCTCCTCGTTGACGGCAGCGAGCGAGTACGGGTCGGCGGGCTTGAGGCCGCGCAGTTCGTACTCCTTCTCCAGCTCTTCGTCGCTCACGTAGCGGCCGAGGTTGAAGAAGTAGACCGTCGCCTCGTCGCCCTCGCCCTTCGGCATGGCGTCGACCACGTTCCGATCGGTGTACTGCCGACGCCCAGTGGCGTCGAGAGTCTCCTGCGGAGTGCGCGAGCGGTTGACGCTCACGAGGCGGACAATCATGTTGCTGACCGCCTCCACGCGCTTGCGAACCGCCGCGACGAGCTCGGCGACGAGCGATTCACCCTGGGTCTCGATGACTTCTTGGGTGGGCTCGCTCATGAGACCGGACTTGCGCAGCGCGGCTCCCAGGATGTCCTGGAGCTTGCCGATCTGCCCGGCGGTGATGGTGTTCTCCGATGGGGTCACAACTTGCGTCATGGCGTCATCTCTCTTTCGGTAAGCTGGGTAACGGTATTGTCGCCACAGCTCCATAGTGTCAAAGATGGCCTTTGACATCACAAAGCTATGGCGAATTCCGCAAGTAGTGTTAAAGATCTATCTCTTTTAATCATACACCCAAACTTATGTTTTGTCAAGAGCTACGGGCAAATTGTCAAAATATGGCTTAAAATAAGCAAAAAGAAAGTGCCCGGTCGTCTTATGGCGACGAACGGGCACTCAGGAACAGGTTTGCATCATGAGATACTCCTGGGTTTGAACGTCTGTGCGTCCTGGAGTTTGCGCTGGTCTCGAACATACTCGGCATTATCAAGACGCAAAGCCAGAGCATTGACGAGGTTGGGATTGCAACGAGGCAAAGCTTGCAAATCACGGAGCAGAGCGTAGCCCGCATCGATTAGAGCTTGGATTGATTCGACTGAATCCGAAAGGCTGACATGCTTCAACGCTTCGGCGCAGTCGAGCTGCTCGGATGTCAGTTTTTCGTTCACTACTTTCAAAGCATACCTCCTTTCTTGAGGTCTCACGTTTTTTCTGCCTACACTATATATTATCCCTCCGTCTCCGCAAGTTTGCGAAGAGCAAGACCGATGGCGACAGCGAACTCAGGCCCCGTCTCCTGCAGAATCTTCTCAAGAAACGCTGGTGCCGCTACTTTATTAAAGGGCATACCCGGCTCCACCTCCGCCTTGAAGTTGGCTTTGGCCAAATCCGGCAAGCCTTTGAGAGCCGCTCCCCCGCCGACAAGCACTACTTTAGAAACTGTTTTGTTATGCTTTTTTTCAAAAGTGAGAAGTGTCGTATTAGCTTCTGCAAAAATATGATCCAGTACAAGCTTTATAATATCTGTCACATTCTTGTCCGGCCCAGCTGCCCCTACTTGTCTCTTCATAATCTCAGCCTGCTCAGGAGTGATACCGAGCGATTTGGAAAGAGTAGAAGTGATATCCTGCGCTCCGCGATTGACAGTATGTGATGCACGTATCACTCCTCGCTCCACGATGTAAAGTTTTGTAGAAGCAGCACCCATGTCCATAATCATGACAGGGCGCAGCCCTTCGTCGAGAACGGAGCGCATGGTGCTAAAGATTTCTATTTCAAAAAAACTTGCATCAAGCCCTGCTTGAGTAACAATATCTTGGTAGTGCGCAATAGTCTCTTTGTGTATAGCGACCATAAGGACATCAATCTTTTTAATATCTGCCTTCGGTTCTGTTGATGCAAACTCTGGCGCATAGCCGAGTGGCTCATCTACTTTGTTCTCTTCTTCAACCTCACTCTTTGGTATGACAGACCAGTCGAGCATCACCTCTGTTATAGGCACGGGTATATACTTCCTCGCTTCTATGGGCACCATGGTTTCAAGTTCTTTAGGACTTACCGCCGGCATCTCCACCATGCTCATAAGCGAAGAAGCAAAAGGTATAGAAAGCCCGCACAATTTAGTAGTGATATTAACCTCCTTTTCCTTCATAAGGTCAGAGAGAGCAGATGCGAGCTTTTCTGGAGGTAGCTGCACAGCCTGCCCAACTGTGAGGCCTGCGTAGGGGCCGAGGGCCAACTCGCCATAAGTCTCAAGCACAGCTTGGCCATTCTTTCTTTTGACCTGGACAATTTTAATAGCCGAAGAGCCGATGTCGATGCCGAGCGCCTTCGGCTCAGGTTTAGTAAAAAAGCTGCTAAAGAATGCCATAGATTGTTCTATAATATCATAAATGAAATTTCTATTAGACTTTTTGTTTCCAAAGAAGCCTAGTGTGCTAGTACTCGAAGCGCTCACAAGCGGAGAAATTCTAAAGACCCTGCCGCCCGCCACCGGCCCCGAAGGAGAAAACATCATAGCCCTCTTTGACTACTCGCACCCTGTCACCAAAGAGATTGTCTGGGAGATAAAGTATGCTGGCAACAGAGTGCTAGCAGAACATATGGGAGAGATTCTCTACGACTTCATCATAGACGAGCTTGAAGAAAGAAGAATTTTATCCAAAGAACATTCAGCCATTTTGATTCCAATGCCTATCTCGGACAAACGCCGCTTTGAACGTGGCTGGAACCAGGCCGAACTTCTAACCAAAGCTATTAAAAAGTGTGATACTACCTCTTCCTTCAAATATCTCCCCGGCCAGCTTGTCAAAACTATTCATACCGAGAGTCAAACCCGTACTTCAAGCAAGAAGGAACGTGAGCAAAACCTAGCCAACACTATGCGGGTACTTAATCCCCTTTCGGTAAAGGACCGTTTCGTTGTACTCATAGACGACGTAGTTACCACCGGCTCCACATTTACAGAAGCCAAAAGAGCGCTAAAAGCCGCCGGAGTTAAGAAAATTCTTTGTATCGCCATCGCGCATTAAAGCGAAGGAAATATAGTTCAGAAAAACGTCACGGAGGCCGGGCCGAGTGGAGCGTACATTTTTAGCAAAAAATGATAGCGCGTTTTTCTGAGCTATATTTCCGGAGCTTTTTCTAATTACCTTACTTCACCTTTTCAAACTATCTAGTCCTGAGAAGTGTATTCACTCTGATAACGCCAGCGATGTTGTAATCCTTCCATTCTTCACCTTCTACTTTATCTACAGAGCGGAGAGTGCCTGTAACAGCTATAGTGTCTTCGGCTTTGAGGTCTGTGTTGGCATCCTGGATGCGGGAGATGTCGAGAGCATAGTGTTCGCCTCCGTTACTGCGGACTCCGAGAGTACATTCTTCTTCTGTTGCACTATCCTTGAGAGGTAAGCAACTGAAGTTACCTGTGATAGTAACCATGCTGTCCACTTGTTCGTTCACCACTTTGTCCCAACCTTTGAAAAGTAGGAAGCCAAAGATGACTACCGCCACAAGTACGACAACCCACACTACGTTTCTTTGCAAAAATCCCCTGTTTTCTATGTCATTCATATGCTCGCTATTATAAAGTACTTATAGTTTTTAGCAAATGCCGAGTTGTGCGTTGACACTTCAGACCATACTTTATTTAATATAGGTAGAAACGTAACCCTTTTTCCAATGGAGGCAGTCATGAGGCACTTTCTCTTAGTGATCGCCTTCGTTTCCGCGCTCACTGTCTCTCTCGAAGGCCAAGTTCTCAAAGGCTCCAAGGCCGTGATGAAAAAGCAGTTCAATCACGCCAAGGGCCTCGGACTCAGCCGTGCCCAGACGGAAAAGGAGCTCAGGAAGCTCGTTGAAGAAGGGGCTCTTGTCGAGGTATCCGGCAACAGGAACTACTCCCTCTTTGAAGTTTCATTTCGGTACACCCTGCCAGAAGTGAAGCTCTTCATCGAACGGCTTTCGGAACAGTCTCGTAGCGCCTGCAAAGATGGACTTGAGGTTTCCGACCTTTCCAGGCCTCTCGACCGTCAGCCGTGGAACGCTTCGCCTCTCTCTGTACATCCAGCTGGCATGGCTGTCGATTTCCGCATTCCGCGCATCAAAGGAACGAGGAAGGTCAACACTAGGTGTAACGCCTGGCTGCGACGCACACTCGTTTCCATCGAGAATGGTAGCGGCGTAATCGACGCGACGCAGGAACACAACGTGCCCCACTACCACGTCGCAGTGTTTCCGGACAAGTACGAAGCGTACGTGAAAAGGAAGACTGCACCGAAGAAAAAGCACTGACACCGTCACACAACGAGTCAGCACCCACCCGGACGAAGCAACGCTTCGTCCGGGTCTCTTATTAAAGAGGGCGGCGCCTGCGCAGGCGCCGCCCTTTATCTTTCACCCGACTCTCAGTTGAGAGTCAGCTCCTGCGCGATCGGCACGATCGCAGGGTTCAGAGCCTCCTCAATGCTCCTCATGTTGTGGATCAGGACGATGGCGGGCTTCCCGAAATTCGTCATCACCTCAAGGATGCTTGGCACGCGCATGAGATAGCCTTCCCCGCTGTCTCCCGCCTGCCAGAAGCCGAGCCTGTCGCCGTCGCTCATCGCGCATCCCCTTCTCATGCAATTCACGATCTGGAGAGGCAGTGTCTCGTAGATGTGTGCATGCTTGGACAGCCTGACTCCGGAGAAATCTTCGGCCGGAGTGTAGAGGGTGACCGGATCGCCTATGTGGATGGTTTTTTCGCACCAGCCGCATTGAATGCTCATTTTGCCGAGGCAGCGGATGCAATATTGCGGCTGCTTCGCATCACCTAGGCTGATCTGGACCTTGGTGTGCTCGCCGAAGACATCGACAAAATCCGACAGCCTGGTACGATGCCCGCACATCCGTGCCTTGTAGCGGTAGTACTCCGAGCGCTGTGGGCAAGAAATCCCACTGTTTGAACTCATAGGACCTCTCTTTCTTTTATCTACATTCCTAATTGAAGAGTAGCAAAAAAGATTCTATTCTAAAAGGCCGGTTCCGCACTCGCAGAAGCCGGCCTTCATTAACAAACAGTGGAGGAAAAGTAATTTTCTGATACTATCCTAGACAGAAGCACTCATCAACGGAGGAAATCCTGATGACAGAGAGAACCTAGACCGAGCTCTTGTTCAATCCCATATTGGACCAGTTGCTTGAGAGGCATCCCCTGCCGTGGGAAGCCGGGAGCGATTATCCCTTCGAGATCAAGGCAAAAGACGGCGTCCTCATCGCCAAGTGCATGAGGTCAGACCAGGCGCAGGCGATTATCAACTTCGTTGAAAGGCGCCAGGCCGTTCTTGATTCGCACATCTTAGAAACTGAGAAGTTCCTCAATGAAATCTAAGCTGGCTAGCCCAGCTCTCGCCCACGAAATGCCGTCCCGTAAAGCGGGACGGCAATTTCTTTGCTCTAATGCATCAAATTTCACTCACTTCAAAAAGTTCTTGGGAAAGTATCTTGGCGGAATACTCGGCATCAGATGGACGGTCGAAATGGAACTTGCCCCTAAACAATTTCCCGCTTAGTAGATAAGGGAACCAGTACTCATCATCCGACCACATCTGTTGGAATGGTATTTCCCCGAACTTAAACCACTCCGGCTTCATCTCCTCGCTTTCCTGCGGCTCTCCTACATAATCACCTATCTTGAATATGTGCACCTCAAGTATCTTAGGATCAGTCTCGAAAGAGAACTCGAGTATCCCAACTTTATTCAAATCTTTTGGCTCCAAACCCACCTCTTCCCTAAGCTCTCTAGTCGCCGCTGATTCGATAGACTCTCCTTCATCCACCTTTCCTCCAAAACCGTTCCACCTCCCCTCGCCAAATCCCCTCTTCTTCATGCCAAGAAGAACTTGGCCATCCTTGCACACCATGCAGAGAGTTAGTGATTTCTTCATGTGTTAATAGTATCGCATACATGGGAAAAACCTTGAAAACATGCTAAATTAACGCACATTGGAGACGTGTCAGAGTGGTCTATCGTGCCTCCTTGCTAAGGAGGTAGGCTTCACGGCCTCGCGAGTTCGAATCTCGCCGTCTCCGCCACTGCTGGTAAGATAGTACGATAGGAGAGATGGATGAGTGGTTTAAATCAACGGTTTACTAAACCGTCGAGCCTTAACCGGCTCCGTGGGTTCGAATCCCACTCTCTCCGCCAATTTTCAATTTCAGCATTTTGGGAAGAGATTGCCTCGGCGCGTTGCGCCTCGGCAGGCGCGCTACGCGCGCCAAAGCCCCATTTTGCAACACT
>JANLIM010000008.1 GCA_024654145.1 Candidatus Zambryskiibacteriota bacterium
ACATATTCATAGAACCTCTTCCTCAGTTCTTTTTCTAAAGACTTATCGACGCTATCAAAAGTTACCAACCCAAATTCTCCGCCTCTCATAAGTGGCAGAGCGAATCGCTCCAAGAGAAACGACATTGCGCCCATGTAAATATCTTCCAGTGGGGAAAGATAACTTAGCGATATGTCTCCAAGAACAATCGCTATTATCTTAGCCTTGTGGGCTGATAAAGCCGCTTGAATTTCATTCGTTATGGCCAGACGGATGTCTTCACTCAATCCTGTTTTCCTTGCCTCCTTTAGATTCGCCAAGCCGTATCGAGATTTAATACCTTCCAGCTCGTTGCTTAAAACAACGGCCTCTGCTCCGTCTACCGATAATCCGCAGATGCAGAAGAAGCTCCGCTTTGCGGCACTCGCCTGTCTATCTGTTTCATCAGCAAAGAGTAGTCTCATTTAACATTCATCCAAAGACAGCAAATTATCTGTCCATTTCCCATCAGCGTGTGTCTTGAGATATTTAGTACCTTTAGCATTGATGAAGATGCCAATGTAAGCGATATTCTCGAGCGGATCTTTCACGTAAGCCTTCCCTCCCTGCTTCTCTAAAAACTCAATCATTTGCGCGCGAGTACTTGTACCAGTGGCCCTAGTCTGTTCATTAGCCCACCCAAAATTAGTTATTCCCTCGTGACGGTCTGTGTGATTTCCTCCATCCTTGACTATACATTTAATTCGTATTGCCATACGGCTATAAGCTTAAATCCACCTTATAATTGAGTATCATACCACGAGTGAGTAGGTATGACATAAAAGATGAGTAGATATTCCTTTTCTCTCCAATAAGCGGTATAATGGCTCTTATGGAAGAAGCGGGTTTCATACCTATAGGGGAAGCTGCTGAAACGCTTGGCGTTTCAATAACTACTCTTCGTCGTTGGGATGATAGTGGTAAGTTGCGCGCTGTGAGAAAGTCGCCGGACGGCAATAGATTCTATCGCCGGACTGACCTCGACCTTTTCCCTAATGACATCTTCCAAGCTGCGTTTGAGTGGGCATCCGCAAATCCAAGTGCGGTCCCCGAAATACCAACGCATATTTACTCGGATAATAATGCGTTGTTTCAGACACAGCTTACTAAACTTCAGAATGAGCTCGCGCAGATTCCGGAAATCAGTTCTATATTCCCTCTCGTCGTATCGGTTGCAGGAGAAATTGGAGGAAATTCTTTCGACCACAATATAGGTCAATGGCCCGACATCCCCGGTATTTTCTTTTTTTACCATGCAGAAAAAAGAGAAGTCGTCTTGGCCGATAGAGGTCAGGGCATACTAACTACTTTACGAAAAACAAGGCCCGACCTCGGAACACATCAGGATGCATTGCGAGTGGCGTTTACAGAGGTCGTATCAGGCAGAAACCAGGAATCGAGAGGTAATGGACTGAAATACGTAAAACAAGTTGTTGCCAAAAACCTGATAAGTCTGAGGTTTCAATCAGGCGACGCTGAGCTAGAAATTAAACACGATTCGTCAGAATCTAACTTCACAAACGCCACTTACAATATTCAGGGCTGTATTGCATTTATAAGATTTTAGCTATACTTAATCCTAATATGGATATTCAACTCGTGAAATTTGGAACTACACTTGTATTTCGAGAGCGCGGACGTGAAGCGTTTGCAGCGTTTGAGCCTGCTCTCAAGAATCTTCCTGATGCTGAAAAAGTCGTGATGGATTTTGCGGGTGTTATAACTTTTTCACCATCATGGGGAGACGAGTTTATCAGTCCACTCTTTAGTGCACACGGCGATAGATTGATATTGCGGAATACCTCGAATCCGTCCGTTCAAGCGACCTTAGAGATTCTGGGTAAGACACACTCGATGAAGTTTAATATCGAGAATTAAAAGTCTTATTTATTCCTCCAACCAGTAAAGTCAGGTGGGGATAATGTTGACTATACATACGTTGCGCATATAGTGAGACATATAGAAGCCGCTATCTCACGTGATCACCGCGTAATACACTTCGCGCCATCACAACAGAAAAACCGCTGACAACCTCTTACCTCTATGAGTGCTTTTACTCAAGTGCTAATTTCGCTTGCATCTTGAGGTGGCTCTAGGTGAAGGATCATCGGTCGCCACCTAGGGCTACTTCAAGATGGGCGACCGATGCTATGAAAAAGAATCGAAGGGCTTCGATTGTTCAAACCGATCTACTCGCTGAAACTGTCTACGACCCAATACTTAAGGAGACTGGTTTCTACATCTATCAGGGCGGTAAGGCTGAGCATATGGTGTCTGTTGGAGAGATTTACCCCCTCGACGCAGATAGCGACATAGTTAGTAAGGGAGTGGTATTGCTACCATCTCGCGCAAGTGAATACGGTAGCGATAAGGAACTCCTAGAAGAAATCCAAGCGTTCATTCATAAGCGGGTAGACATATCCCCAGCGTTTGAGCGTATTGCTGTTCAATACGTATTCCTGACCTGGATCTACGACAGGCTCAATGAACTTCCGTACCTACGGGCTCGGGGAGACTACGGTAG
>JANLIM010000032.1 GCA_024654145.1 Candidatus Zambryskiibacteriota bacterium
GATAAGGTATTCTTTCTTCTCCTTCTGGCCAGCTTCTGAAAGAGTTTTCTTGGCTTCACTTAACTCCTGTGCAAGTCTGACTTGCACAGCTAGAAGTGGCTGACGCTCCTTCTCTATTGAATCATGGGTTGAGGTAATGTAATAGTCTTCTCGCTTAAAATATTCTTGAGAAATCTTAATAAGCTCTTCACGAAGACCCTCAGTCTTCGCAAGCTTCTCGACCTGTTTCTGGAGAAAACGGAGATGGGGTGCGATCTCTTTACGAAGCGCTTCTACTTGGCCTATGTTTTCAAAAGTCTTTTTAAGCTTCCTCTCACTCTCTACTTTTTTGTATTGATAGAGCTTAAGCCCCAAAGCGTCCTCGACCATGGCCTTCCTGTCCTTGGGGCTCGCGCTGACAACCTTGTCCGCCTCGCCTTGAGAGATTATATGGTGTCCGGAAGCGCCTATATGGGCTCTGGAGAGAAGTTCAAGCACATCTTTGAGCCTCACCTGGCTACCATTTATAAGGTATTCATTGAGACCATCGCGGTGCACCACACGCTCAATAGAAACTTCTGGAAAATCAATATCAAAGATTTTTCTAGAATTATCAAATGTCACTTTAACTGATGCGCGATTGGCCCTGGGTTCGGAAGTGGCGCCGTTCCAAATTAGATCCTCGCCGCGTTTGCCACGCATGCTCTTTATAGACTGCTCGCCCAATACGAAGCGGAAGGCCTCGGCCACGTTCGACTTACCAGAGCCATTCGGTCCCACAATAGACGAAATGGGAGTGTTGAACTCAAAAGTATTCTTTTTCGCAAAAGATTTAAATCCCGAAAGTTCGATTGATTTTAAATACATGTAGAAAGTATTTTACCACAACGGCTCAGCCCGTTGAGCTGTTGTGGTCGTTTTAACAAACATACATCTATAAATAACGGTCGTGTAAATTAGATGTATGACGTTACTTCCACCCTTGTTTTTCGAGCGCGTTTTTGGCAGCTTCTTGCTCGGCATCTTGTTTGCTCTTCCCATCCCCTTCGCCATAGACTTCATCCCCGACAGAGACTCGCACAGTAAAGTGCTTATCGTGATCCGGACCGGTCTCTTTGGTAGTTTTGTAAATGGGAGTTAGGCCCTTAAATTCCTGCGCCTTTTCTTGGAAAAGTGACTTAGCATCTATCCATGTGCCTCCAGACAAAATCTCTTCAGTAAGAGTTGTGATGTGTTTGATAATAAATTCCTTGGCAACCTCATAACCCTGATCTATATAAATTGCTCCTATCACTGCTTCGAGTGTATTGGCGAGAATATACTGACGTGCCCTGCCGATGTCTTTCGACTCGCCCTTCGAGAGCAACAGGAAGTCATTCGCTCCTAGAGTCTGCGCCACCCTACTACATGTGTCTGCATTGACCAGCGCAGAGCGGAGAGATGTGAGCTGGCCTTCGTCGGCTTCCTTCATGCGGTTATAGAGATAGTCTGTAATCACAAGCTCGAGGACTGCATCACCGAGGAATTCCAGGCGCTCATTATGAGCGAGGCCGTTGGCCCTGTTTTCGTTGATATATGAACGGTGGGTAAAAGCCTGTTTTAAAAGCGCTTTGTCTTTGAATGTTACCCCCGCTGTCTCTTCGAATTTATTGAAGTCCATATAAGTTCTAATCTGCGAATGTAAACCAATCTGCGAATGTCTGCGAATCATTCGTTGCCATTTGTAGAATTCGCATCATTTGTAGATTGGCACTTACTTGCTTTCGGCTAGCTTAGTAATCGCCTTAGTCACAATCGGCAGAATATCATCATAAAAGTTAAGGTCAAGGATATCCGCCAGTTTGAACCAACGCACATCATCGAGTCCGCCCTTCTCCTCCTTCTTCTCAAGACTCAGTTCCTGGAAGGGAGCTTCGGCCATATAGTAATTTATTTCTTTCCTTAACTTACCTTTTTCAGGATGAAAGGTGGCATAAGAGTTACTGCCGATACTTTCTCTAACTTCAATAGGCACGCCGAGTTCAAGTGGAACCTTTCGCCTTAAACAATCCTCGTCACTTTCACCTTCATTGAGTCTGCCTTTGGTAAGAGTCCAGTGACCGAAAACATCGTGGACAAGAGCCATATAAACATTCCCCTCATGTCTAGCAAATACTGCTGCTCCTGCAAGCTTTTCAACTGGCAACTTATCCATCGGTACATTACCGAATTTTTTCTTGGGCTTCGCTACATCATTCTTGCCTGGCTCGCCCATTTCCTTATACACCGCTCCTAAGACTCCGTTTACGAATTTGCCGGAAGCCTCACCGCCGAAGCTCTTAGCCAATTCGATCGCTTCGTTGATAGCCACTTTGGGAGGCACTTCTTTTCTATCTGCAAACAGAAGCTCCGCGAGGCCGATGCGCAGGATATTTCTATCTACTACTGCAATTTTATCTATAGGCCACTCCGGCGCCGCCTTTTCTATGATGTTATCTAAATCCTTCTGCTTGCTCTGCACCAACTTCAAAAGCGCCTCCATAAACGGCCTGTCATTGGAACCAGGAGCGAACTCGGCGATATTCCTTTCAAAGATAGGGTAGATCTCGACCGGCTTATTCTGCTTACCAGATTCAAAATCCCACTCGAATAAAGTCTGGAGAACTATAGAACGTGATAGATGTCTGTGTGACATAAAAGAGCAAAAGAGCTGTTAAATTAAATAAGAAAATGGCTATTGAGCAGTTAAATCGTCATGTTATGACGATTTAAGCTCGGAATTCTTTTTTGATTTCTTCTCAAGTTTCGCATTAAGGTCTATAACCTTCCTGCCGCGGTAGGTGCCGGTCACCGGAGAAAGGCGGTGGCGCAGGCGAGAGTTACCTGCTTCGTCCTTTGTGATAGCGGGTTTAGCCAGGGCGTGGTGAGAACGCCTGTTGTTTGTATGCCCCCTAGTATGTCGCATTCGTACTGTCATAGCCCTACTTTAGCATGAAATTTATAAAAAGAAAGACCCCTCAACTGCGAGGGGCCCATCAGGAAAGTGCTTCGAGCTTCTCTAGAACCGGACGATGACTCTCACAGAGCTTCGCCTTAAGAACTTCGAGATTTACCCAGTAAGGTATTCCGAGAAGAGTTCGTCGATCAGAAATTTCGTGGGTTCGGATCTTCCCTCGAAACCCAGATCTCCATACCAAGAAGAACAACTTGGCATGTTCGTTACCGCCAAATTGCTCAAAATGAAGGAGATTCACCTTGGCGTGACCTTTAATACTAAGCCCGGTTTCTTCCTCCACTTCGGCATTAAGTGTCTTTTCAGGATTGCCGTTGTCCTCTGGCTCAGCCATTCCCATTGGGAACTGCGTAAGTTTGATGCCCTTGTGTCTACCCTCAAGCCTGACGGTGTCCATGACAAGAAACTCGAGTCTTCCTTTCCTACGGCGTGCTACAACACAAGCCGTAGCATAGTTGCTTCCGACTAGTGTCATATATTCCTCCAAACTCAACTATACTACACTTCTTGTGCCTTTGTCAAATTCTTTAGGAAACTGAGTCTATGCAGCTCTGTGAGCCCATACTTTTTGATAGCCTGGCGGTGGATAAGAGTGCCGTAGCCCTTGTGGAGATCAAAATCGTATAGCGGGTACTTTTTGGAAAACTTAACCATGCGCCTATCACGCACAACCTTGGCACAGATAGATGCAAGAGAGATAACTGGTATCTTCTCGTCCCCTTTTATAACCGTAAGTTGGTGTTTGAACTCAACGGGTGCCTTAAGCGAACCGTCTAAGAAAATCTGCGAACCTTTTTCTGAAACAGCCAGACTTTTGAGCACTCGCTTGATACCAAGGCGGATAGCGTAAGAAATACCGTGCCGGTCAATCACTGCTTGGGAAACAAGCGAGACTGCGAAATCAAGTTCACCCTTTCTCCTAGCCTCTTGCACCAATCCAAACCACAACTCTCTTTCCTCGTGGGTAAGTTGCTTGGAATCCCGAATACCTTTGAAAAAGGTATTCGCCCTGAGCGATTTATCCTGAGCTTTGTCGAAGGAAGTCGAAGGGTTGTATAAAACTACTCCACCCACCGCTACAGGCCCAGCCAAAGGACCTCTTCCCGCTTCATCTATACCTACAAGCTGTGTCATTAGTTCATGTGTAATGCCTGTATTATACTATGGAAAAGCCCATGTCTAAATTCGTCCATCTCCACACCCATAGCCATTACACTCTGCTTGAGGCTCTGCCTAAAGTTCCAGAGTTAGTTAAAAAGGCTAAGAAGTTAGGGATGTCCGCGCTTGCTCTCACAGACTCCGGCAATCTCTACGGAGCTATCGAATTTTATAAAGAGTGCAAGGACAACGATATTAAACCCATCATTGGCGTGGACTTCTACGTCGCAGTACGTACCAGGCACGACAAAGAAGCCAGGATAGATAACCAAAGGAGTAGGCTTATCCTCCTCGCCGAGAACGAAACGGGATACAAAAATCTTCTGAAGCTGGTTACCTTCTCAAACCTAGAGGGCTTCTACTACAAGCCGAGAATAGATCGCGAACTTTTGGAGACTTATAACGAAGGACTAGTGGCCATAGCTAAAGAGGAAAAATATTACAAAGAAATATTTAATGAAAGATTTTTCCTCGAAAGCTCACTTGCAATCTACAACGTCCGCCATCTTGAGCCCGAGGATAAAGCAGCGCTTGATACAGTTCTTTCTATCCAGGAACACTTAAACCGCGGTGCTTTCGAAGAGGACGAGGACTTGCATTTCAGAAGCTCAAAAGAAGCGGAGAAAGATTTTACACCTGAGCAATTAGAGAATACGGCTAAAATTGCAGAGAGGTGTAATCTGAAGTTAGAACTGGGTCAGTGGATTTTCCCTGAGCTCGATACAGGTAGCCTCTCACCAAACGAGGTGTTCCGCAAAATTGTTTCAGATGGACTTAAGAGGCGCGGACTAGAAAAAACTCAAGAAGTTTTGGACCGTATAGAATACGAACTCAAGGTTATAGAGGATAAAGGATTCTCAAAATATTTAATCGTCGTTGCCGACCTTCTGCACTATGCTCATGAGCATGGGATTCTGACCAATGTTCGAGGCTCGGTGGCCGGTTCGCTTGTCGGATATCTCACAGGCATTACCAACATCAACCCACTCGAATACAAATTGCCTTTCGAACGCTTTCTCAATCCGGACCGACCTTCGCCGCCGGACATTGACCTGGATATTGCCGACAACAGGCGCGATGAACTAATCGAATACTCAAGAAAAAAATACGGGGAGAATCACGTGGCGCAAATATGCACCTTCGGCACTATGATGGCCCGTGGCGCCGTACGTGATATTGCTAGAGCCATGAATTTTCCCTACGCAACTGGCGACCTCATCGCCAAACTCATCCCTCTCGGCGCGCAAGGTTTCCCCATGACAATTGATCGCGCTCTTAAGGAGAATCCAGACCTCAAGAAGCTCTATGACGAGGACAGTGATGCAAAAACTATTATGGACATGGCCAAAAAGATCGAAGGTAATGCACGACATGTATCCGTCCATGCTGCCGGCGTCGTCATCTCTCCTGGGCCACTAACCGACTATACTCCACTGCAGTATGACACCAAGGGTGAGCTGAAAATTATCACCCAGTACGACATGTATTCTCTGGATCCAAATGCTGGTGGAGACATGACCGTCGGGCTTCTAAAATTTGACTTCCTCGGCATTCGAAACCTAGCCATCATTGCCGACGCCTTTGAGCGCATAGAGAAAATAGAGGGTAAAAAAATTAATATCGAAGATATCCCAATAGATGATAAGAAGACATTTGAGATGCTTGCTCGAGGCGAGACGGAAGGCACCTTCCAACTAAACGGTTCTGGTATGACAAGAGCACTTATGGATCTCAAGCCCACCGTCATCCACGACATTAATGTCATGGTCGCGCTCTACCGCCCGGGCCCAATGGACAACATTCAGGAATACATTGCCAGAAAGCACGGACGGAAGCCTGTGACATTCCTGCATCCAAAGATGAAAAGTTTCCTAGACACCACCTACGGTGTGCTCGTCTATCAAGACGACCTTCTCATGACCGCTATCGAAGTGGCGGGATATTCATGGGGCGAAGTGGACAAGTTCCGTAAAGCGGTCGGCAAGAAGATTCCTGAGGAAATGAAGAAGCAGCATGTCATGTTCGTCGAAGGCTGTCAGAAACATGGTGGTATGAGTAAAGAAAAGGCCGAAGCTCTTTGGGAACTCTTCGTCCCTTTCCAAGGCTACGGCTTCAACAAAGCTCATGCCGCAAGTTATGGCCACATAGCCTACATCACCGCTTACCTCAAAGCCAACTTCCCTGCTATTTATATGTCTGCAGTACTGACAGCTGAATCGGGAGATGTCGAGACAATTGGGGTTATGGTCAACGAGTGTAAGCGTATGAATATTGAAGTGTTGCCGCCCTCTATTAATGAAAGCTTTTCACAATTTAGTGTTATCAACGAGCCTCCTTCGCCAGAGGCTTCGGCGCGCCAACGTAAAATCCGTTTCGGTCTCACTACTATCAAAAACTTTGGTCAGGGCATCTCTTCATCGATCACAGCGGAGCGCAAGAAGAACGGCAAGTTCAAGAACCTGGCCGACTTCCTCGACCGCATCAAAGATAAAAATTTGAATCGCAAATCTTTGGAATCTCTTATCAAAGCTGGGGCGTTAGATGAATTCGAGGAGCGAGGCGTACTGCTCGCCAACCTGGACAGCCTTCTCGCTTATCATAAAGAAAGGATCACAACTCCCGACAACCAGGACTCTTTGTTCGGCTCCATGGATTCATCAGAACTACCTACACTACGCCTTGCCCCTGCGCCTCCAGCTAATCCTAAAGAGATTCTTCTTTGGGAAAAGGACCTTCTTGGCCTCTATATCTCCGGCCACCCACTTGAAGAGCACCGCCAAAAATTGATTGATAAAAAAATGGAGATAAAAAATCTCTCTAATGCTCCAGAAGGTGCCGAGAAAGTGATAGCAGGCATGGTCGAAGAAGTCCGTGATGTCATGACGAAGAACAACGAGCATATGGTCTTTATGAAATTGGCCGACTTCTCCGGTTCGATAGAAGTGGCTATTTTCCCTCGTGTACTAACCGAGTTCAAGAACTTCGTAGAGTCCCAAGCCTGCATAGCCATCAAAGGCAAAGTCTCTAAAAGAAAAGGAGAAACCTCCTTCATTGCCGAAAAGATCAAGGCTTTATAAAGTAAGAGCCCGCACGTTGCGGGCTCTCGATCGGTGCTCACGAAGTTGAGTATGATTCACGAATCCTTCGCCAACTGTAGTAGCGAAGCCCGCTCGGACTGCTGGTGTAAAGGGAAAAGATCTCCTTGTCGCCATGTTTGAGCAGACTACAAAAATGAGCCTGATCATCGACAGCGGCTGCCCGCGAAAAGAAGGTACGCTTCTCTCCGTTGGGAAACTCAGCGGTAAACCGACACGCGAAGTCTCTCTGGCTTCCCGTCGGGGGAAGGACTCTCACCTCAACCACCATCCCCTGCACTTCTTCGTGCGTCCTGGTAATCCCATCGGAACAACCCAGAAGCGCAACCACTGAAACGATCCAGACGAATGAACGCATCACTATCCTCCCACAACAAATTAATCATAAATTTGCATTATGTCAATAGATTTAATTCAGGCCTTCTTCTGCTATTATTTCCCTTATGCCTGAAGCAAACGAAAACGATCATAAGAAACTAGGTAAAGAACTAGACCTATTCACTTTTTCTGACACTGTCGGAAAAGGGCTTCCCCTCTTTACTTCTAAAGGAGCGACTATTAGGCGAGAACTTGAGAGGCTTGTGGTAGATGAAGAAATCAAGCGTGGCTACAGCCATGTCTATACTCCTGATATCGCCAAACTCGACCTTTATAAAAAGTCTGGCCATTATCCTCACTACAAGGATTCGATGTATGCTCCTATTGCAATTGATGACGAAGAATTCATGCTCCGCCCGATGACTTGTCCTCATCACTTTGAACTCTATCTTTCTAAGCCTCACAGCTACAAAGAGCTGCCTATCAGAATTGCAGAGATGGCAAAACTTTATCGCTACGAACAATCTGGTGAACTTATGGGCCTCCAGCGCGTACGTTCTATGTGTCTTTCTGATGCACACATTATTTGTGCCTCCGAGGAACAAGCTGTGGAAGAAGCAGGGTATGCACTAGACTTGATTGAGTACCTTTCAAATATATTTGGGCTAAAACTTGGTGTTGATTACCGCTATCGCTTATCCCTAGGAGACAGAGCCAACACAGAAAAATATTATAAAAATGATGCTGCATGGGAGAAGGGTGAAGCCCTTTTGCGAGGACTTCTCAAAAAGCGGGTGGGAGAGTTTGAAGAAGCCAAGGACGAGGCAGCATTCTACGGACCCAAGATTGATATCCAGATGAAAAATGTTAATGGCAAGGAAGACACCGCCTTTACCGTCCAATACGATTTCTGCATGCCAGACAAATTTGATCTTACTTACATTGGTGAAGATGGGCAGCCTCACCGCGCCTTTGTTATACACCGCTCCTCTATCGGCACTCTTGAGCGAACTATGGCCTTTCTTATAGAAAAATATGCTGGTGCCTTCCCTCTCTGGCTCGCACCTGTGCAGGTGAGAATTCTCCCAATTGGCGAAGGACACTTTGCCTACGCAACAGAAGTGATGGATAAGCTCAAAACAGCTAATATCCGCGTCGAACTCGATATCTCAGATGAAACGCTTGGAAAAAAGATTAGAGGAGCAAAGACCGAAAAGATCCCTTATGCTCTCGTCATAGGAGACAAAGAAGTAACAGAAAGCAAAGTAACAGTCGAAAGCCGCGACCCCGAAGGAAAGCCTTCGGCTTCCAACGGGGCAGGCGCTGGCAAAAGTATTTCAATAGAGGAATTTGTGGATAAGGTAAAAAAGGAAATTCAGGATAAAAAATAGCTTACCTCCATTTTCCACACAATAAGCCAGCGACCGCTGGCTTATTGTGTTATAGAATAATGCTATGAAAAATGAGAAGCTGGAAGACAAAGCAAAAAATAATACTAGAAAAACTAGGATACAGGAGGCGATACTTCTTACATTAGCCTCTGGAGGACGTCTGGGAGGTGACATTCTAATTAAACGGGTACTGAATTCGCTTTTAGGAACTGATTTTGATAATGATTCACCTAGGAGGTGGGATACTGTGAGAACCGCAGCCAGTCGATTAAGTAAAAAAGGATTACTGATGTTCGAGTCAGGTCATTATTCCCCCACTCAAGCAGGTGCAAAAATACTAAGAGAATGGGAGCTTTCTGATTATAAAATTAAAATACCAAAAAAATGGGATAAGAAGTGGAGAGTTATTATTTTCGATATTCCAGAAAAGAAAAAGAAGACACGTGATAAGGTAAGAGAAATTCTGATAGCGGCTGGGTTCCAAAGGTTACAAAATAGTGTATGGGTTTACCCATATGACTGCGAGGATGTGATTGGGTTAATGAAAAATGAATTGGGAATAGGTAAGTATCTCCTTTATATGATAGTAGAACAGTTAGAGAATGATCGCTTCCTACGTATGGATTTCGACCTAATCAGATAACACACAATAAGCCAGCGGTCGCTGGCTTATTGTGTGTTAGTAAAGTTTAAAGGGTTAAGAGTTTAAAAAAGGAAATTCAAGAGAAGAAATAGCTAATCCTGCTTTGGACGCATGAGGGGGAAAATCTGGGTTTCGCGCAGTGGTTTATCTGCTAGGAAGGCAAAGAGTCGTTCACCGAAGCCATATCCGCAAGTAGGAGGCATGCCGTGTTCAAGCATCTCAACAAACTCATGGTCGTGCATCATCGCTTCTTCGTCCCCTCCCTCAATAAGCTTTTGCTGTACTTCAAATCTCTCTTTCTGATCTATTGGATCATTAAGTTCAGAGTATCCCTTCCCTACTTCGGATCCGGCAATTATAGGCTGAAAAATTTGCACAGTCTTGCCGTCCGGATTCATCTTAGCTAGAGGACCAACAAGAAGTGGAT
>JANLIM010000062.1 GCA_024654145.1 Candidatus Zambryskiibacteriota bacterium
CGAAGATGGCTAAGTCTGAGGGTAATTTCCTCACTTTAAATAGTATTGTTGGAAAAAGCTTCTCTCCTTTGGCCTACCGTTATTTTCTCATGTTGGCGCATTATAGGAGTAGGGTTATTTTCTCCTGGGAAGCCTTGGAGGCCGCTAATAACGCTTTTGAGAAGCTCAAAAGCTTCGTGTCAAGGACCGTCCTTGACACTAATGCTGGTGGGGTGGATTTGGCTTACAAAGCTAAGTTTATGGAAAAGATGGAAAATGACCTCAATACCCCTCAGGCTCTCGCTGTTCTCTGGACTTTAGTAAAAGACAAAGAAGTTACGTTAGAAGACAAGTTGGCTACAATTCTTGAATTTGACAAAGTGCTTGGACTCGGGCTCAAGTAGGCTGTACACAACTTCCCCACTGTTTTCTCACCAGTTTCAAGTTGGCTCATGGTCTCTAGACTGATAGCATGAGGTTTATGCAAATTGTGACTTCCTCCCAGGTCAATACTGGACTAAGAATTCCCCCTCACTCTCTCGAGGCAGAAATGGCTCTACTAGGTTCCGTCATGCTTCGTCCGGACGCTATCTACGAGATTATGGATGTCGTTAACCCGCAGTCGTTCTATTTCGAAAAGCACAGGATGATTTTTGAAACGATGCTTGAGCTCTTCGGCAAACATCAGCCTATAGACATCCTCTCGCTCTCCTCTAGGCTGAAAGAAAAGGATCAATTGGAAAGGCTCGGCGGCAAGGCATTTCTCACAGAACTTTCTAACACCGTACCTTCTTCGGCCAATATCAAACACTACGCGGAGATTGTGATGAAGAAATTTATGATGAGGCAGCTCATCGAGGCTTCCGAGCACCTTTCTCACCTCGGCTTCAATGAAGCTGGCGAACTCGAAGAAATATTGGATCAAGCGGAGAAGAAGGTCTTCGACATCACTCAACACTTCGCTGGCTCGGCCAAATTTAAAGACCTCACTCCCCTCCTCTCTGAGGCTTTCGAGCGATTCGAAAAGCTTTCAAGTGCTGACCACGAGCTTCGCGGTGTGCGCACAGGTTTTAAATCTCTTGACGATATTTTGGGTGGATTCCAGAACTCCGACCTTATCATCCTAGCCGCCCGTCCATCTGTTGGTAAAACTGCTCTCGCACTTGATATCGCCCGCCGTACAGCTAGTGAACACCAGACTCCTGTCGGTATCTTCTCTCTTGAAATGAGTGCGGACCAGTTGGTAGACCGTATTGTGGCCGCTCAGTCCCGTACGGACGCTTCTGTGATACGAAAAGGTATCAAGACTCAAACCGGAAGTTGGCGCGAGGATGTGTTCAAGAACATTCGCGATGCTCTCGATGATCTTTCTCGTACCCCAATTTATATCGACGACCAGCCCGGTAATACTATTATGAAGATGCGTTCTGCAGCGAGGAAATTGAAGATCGAGAAAGGCCTCAAGCTCCTTGTGGTTGACTATCTCCAACTTATGGCTCCTTCCACAGCCCGTACCAACGACTCGATGGTCCAGCAAGTGACAGAAATCTCTCGCTCTCTCAAACATCTTGCTCGCGAGCTTAATATACCTGTCATCGCTCTCTCCCAGCTCTCTCGTAATATCGAACAGCGTGGCGGCAAGCCCAAACTTTCTGACCTTCGTGATTCTGGTTCCATTGAGCAGGATGCCGACCTCGTTATGTTTATCCACCAGACCGATGAAGATATAAAGGATGAAGATGGCCGCATGAAAGAAGTGCAGAGAAAGGAACTCATCATAGCCAAGCACAGAAACGGCCCTCTAGGCTCTGCCATTCTCGACTATCACACCCGCTTCAACACCTTCGTCGAGATTGATTATTCTAACTACGGCAAAGCTGAAGAAGAGTTCAAATCATTTTAAACCCTAAATTCTAATATCTAAATCCTAAATAAATCTCAATTTTCAAAATTCGAATTTGGAATTTGGTGCTTATTTAGAGTTTAGGATTTAGTGCTTAGGATTTGCTAAACTACCCAAATGAATTCTATAGATAAATTATCCGAAATGTTTAGCAAGTTCCCTGGCATTGGTCCTCGCCAGGCGAAGCGCTTTGTTTATTATCTTCTCTCACGCAATGGCACCTATACTCAAGAATTAATTCAGGCTATCCAAAATTTAAAGAAAGAGATTTCGCAGTGCTCAGAATGCCAAAGATATTTCGTGAGCTTAGGCAAGGACTCTCCTTGCTCAATTTGTGCCGATGACACCAGGGACACTTCTATGCTCATGGTGGTGCCAAGAGATGTTGACTTGGAAGCGGTAGAAAAAAGCGGTACTTACAAAGGCTACTATTTTGTACTTGGTGGTGTTGTACCTATTTTAGAAAAAGAACCGGAAAAGAAAGTAAGAATAAATAAGTTACAAGGAATTATAAACAATAGAAAGGATCTTAAAGAAATTATCTTAGCTATGAATGCCAATCAAGATGGTGAACATACCACCGAATATGTCAAAGAACAATGTCAAGGACCGTCCTTGACATTCTCTGTTTTGGGGCGCGGACTTTCAACTGGCGCAGAGCTTGAGTACGCTGATCCGGAAACCCTCAAAAACGCCTTTTTGCATAGGACTAAATAATTAAAGTAACTATTGACTCAGTATGAAATAAAATGCATACTGCAAAAAGATTGGGGGAGGATTTTAGATGGCAAGAAGCAAAGTTAAGCCGCTCAAGTCGGCTCGGCTCAAGGAAATAAGCGGTCTTGATGGTAACAGCACTGGAATATTGGAGACACGCTCAGGAGCAGAAGTCTTCAATTATGGGCCTGTAGAAAGCATGAGGACAGTGAAGGGTTCAGTCCTCTTCAGCCAGTGTTGGATTTGGCTCGTGGACAAGGGCAAAGAGATTCCTTATGCGTTGGTCTATGGCTACCAGGCTTCTGACCGCTACACAAAGCGCTCGGGTGCTGAAGCCGTCAAGGTGCGTCCGCTCCGTAAAAATGAGCAGATGCGGCACTACAGCGCTCTCAGAAGAAAGCTTCGTGGACCTCTCAACTTCTATTAAGAGACAGCGATATAGCGAAGGCGGCACCTCAGGGTGCCGCCGCTTTCGTTTATTTTATTGAATCAATTCTGACTTCGAAGTATGGCTGGCGATGACCGTATTTCTTAAAGTATCGGGATTTCTGCTTGTATTTGATGACATCAATAGTTTTGTAACGGCTGATTTTATTTAAAGTAGCGGAGACAGAGGAGCCTTTGATGAAAGGATTGCCGAGAGTGATCTCAGAAGCTCCGTTGTCTGTCATAAGGACGTTGTCGAAAGTAATAGAGTCACCTTCCTTATGATTGCCAGGTATTTTTTCAACTTTAACTATATCACCCTCAGAAACTCGGTATTGCTTACCGCCTGCTGCAAAGACAGCAAAGAGAGTTTTGCCTTCGTGCTTTTTAGCCTTTGCCTTTGGAGCGGCTTTTTTAGTTCGGCTTTTTACTTTGCCCTTCGTAGCTTTAGGCGAAGTAGGGACGATAGTTGCTTCTGTCATGGATTCAATATATTCACCATGACCCTGAGCTTGTCGAACGGGTCATAGGGAACCTATTCTACTGACGGTTTGTCTAAAGTCAATGTGTCTACACCAATCCCTGTTCCTGTGATACGCAAAACATCTTTATCTACCTTACCGAGCTCCTTATAACCGGCGTTGTAGTGATTGATAGTGGTCGAGAGGGCGTTGCCGAGCTTGCCATAGTACTCTTCATAGCTCTTGAGGTGCCTTCCTAGCTCCTCCACCCTTTTGATGATTTCAACAGCTTTCTCCTCGATATGGAGAGCGTTAAGGCCTTGTAAGACTGTCTGGAGGTACGCCAAAAAAGATGTTGGAGAGACTATGAGCACATGATGCTTGGAGGCGGCTCTCTGGATGAGGGTTTCCGAGTCTTCTTTGAGAGCGCCGATTTTGTTAACAATGAGGTCGTAATAGATGGCCTCGTGGGGTATAAACATAAAAGCAAAGTCCATAGTCCCCTGCCCCGGCTGAATGTATTTAGAAGTTTCTGAAATGCGGTTTTTAAGATCGGCTACGAAAAGCTTCTCGAGCTTCTCCTTTTCTGTGGGATTCTTTTCCTCAACGATTCGGTTGTAGTTTTCCAAAGAGAATTTTGAATCAATGGGGATAATTTTGTCTTTCACAAAAACAGCAGCATCCACTATTGAGCCGTCCGGGAAAGCGTATTGCATTTGGTAGCTACCAGGAGGTAGGACGTTTTTGAGCAAAGTCTCCAAATAGTATTCTCCTAATACTCCGCGTTGTTTCGGATTTTTTAAAATGTCTTGTAGCGATTGCAATTGGTCTGCAAAAGAGACCACTTGTTTATTTGTCTCATCTAGCTTAGTTAGCCCTTGAGTCACTTCCTTGATGAGCTTGGCTGACTCGCCAAACTGTGCACGGACAGACTCATTCATCATCTTATGGTTCTCGCTCATCTTTTGATCCACTGTGCGAGAAAGCTCGTTGAGCTGAGTGAGAAGAAGGTTCATCCCGTCCCTGCCGTCGTCTTTGCTGCCACTGCCGAACTTCTTGGCAAAGAGGAAAAGGATTATCGCATTAATCGCTACGATAGCGAGCCCGAGGACTAGAATAGATGCATCCATGAGTGTATTATAGTGGATATATGTCGTTACACCAAGATATAAAATCCCAGATGGTCGAGGCTATGAAGGCAAAAGAAGCTCTCAGGCTAAGCGTAATTCGTGGTCTGCTTTCTTCCTTTACCAACGAAGCAGTCGCCAAAGGCAAGAAGCCGGACGAAGAGCTCTCTGATGAAGATGTGCTAGGTGTTATCTCCAAGGCAGTTAAACAGCGCAAGGACTCAATTGAGCAGTTTGAGAAAGGCGGCCGCGCCGACCTTGCTGAATCTGAGAAAGAAGAACTAGTCATTCTCCAGGCCTACCTCCCCTCCCAGATGTCTGAAGAAGAAGTGGAGGCTTTTGTAAAAGCAAAGATTGAATCAGAAAATCCGGACAAAGACCCCTCGACTCCCTTCGACAACACTCAGGGTAAACCGCTCGGGGCAAGTAAGAAAGGGCAATTTATGGGCTCTATTATGAAAGAGTTGAAGGGCAAGGCAGACGGCTCTCATGTCAAAGCGGCTGTTGATAAATTCATCTAGGGTTGACTTGACAGTCAATGTGTTTTGTGATAAGATAAGGAAGGATAGCAGTTCCGCTACCACTCTTCTCAGGGAGAATGCATGCCTGATCTCGTCGCGAAGAAGCGCTGGCCGAGCAACCGCAAGTGGAGTCCGAGAAAGCCGAACAGTGGCTGGAGGAAACCCTCCCCCCGCAAGCTTCGGCCGGCATCCGAGGTCTGCGTCGGGTTCGATGCGAAACAGCGCGCCGCTGGTGAACATCTGCAGGACTGAGGAAGAATTCGAACGGGCAGGACGTCACCGCGACGCCTGCCCTTTCAATTTGCATAAATTTGTACATCCATACGTCTTATTGACATATACCCTCCCGGGGGTATATGATAAATAAATGGAAAAGAATAAAGCACTGATTAGAAGGTTGAAAATTATTGAGGGCCAAATGCGTGGATTGCAGGAAATGATTAGCAAGGACAAGTATTGTATAGATGTTATTACTCAGACTTCCGCTATAAAGCAGGCACTTTCGAATGTAGAAGATTTACTCCTTGAACACCACCTTAGTCACTGCGTTGTTGGTCAAATTAAGGAAGGTAAGAAAGATAAGGCAACTGACGAAATTTTAAAAGTTTATAGAC
This sequence comes from Candidatus Zambryskiibacteriota bacterium, assembly GCA_024654145.1. Lineage (GTDB taxonomy): Bacteria > Patescibacteriota > Minisyncoccia > Phycocordibacterales > Zambryskibacteraceae > UBA5004. Next base: position 5,749 of record JANLIM010000062.1, read on the forward strand.
TTAAAAGAAAATAGTTCGATTAACTCACTATAAATAAATGAATGATAGAATCGCCTATACTTGCCCGATGCATCCTGAGATAGTTCAGGAGCGTCCTGGAATGTGTCCGGAATGTGGTATGGATCTTGTTCCTATGAAGGCCAAAGGTTCAATGACTCATAGCAAGCATGATAAGCATGCCGGGCACAGCACCTCTTTGTTTCTAAGGAAGTTTTGGATTAGCTTTGTGCTCACTATACCAGTGGTGCTTTATGCCGATGTTGTTAAGGTGATTTTTGGCATAAAGATGCCTGAGTTCCCTGGCGTAGAGTGGATGCCTTTGATACTCGGTTCGGTTGTCTTTTTCTATGGTGGATGGGTTTTTCTAGCGGGAGCTTATAGAGAAATTAGAGGCAGATTGCCGGGCATGATGACGCTCATCGGCATCGCTGTTTCAGCTGCTTACATTTGGAGCGTCTATGCTGTGTTTGCGGGAGTGGAGGCTTTGTTCTGGGAGCTTACAACTTTGATTACTATTATGCTTCTCGGCCACTGGCTTGAGATGCGGGCAGTAAGCAGTGCTCAGGGTGCGCTTAAGGAATTATCTAAACTTCTTCCAGATACAGCAGAGGTTATCCGTGATGGAAAGACAGAAACAATAGCACTTTCAATGCTAAAAGAAGGTGACATTGTGCTAGTCAGACCAGGCGCCAAAGTGCCGGCTGATGGAGAAATCATTGAGGGCGAATCGCATATTAATGAATCAATGATTACCGGAGAGTCAATGCCGGTTTCTAAATCTGAAGGAGATATGGTTATCGCCGGGACGATTAATGGTGATGGCGCGCTCAAAATAAGTGTTACCAATATTGGCGAAAAAACATTTCTCGCTGGAGTTATGCGCTTGGTGGCAGAGGCTCAGGCTTCGAAATCGAGATTGCAGATGTTTTCTGATCGTGCGGCTTTTTACCTGACATTCGTAGCCGTGTTTGGAGGTGTGGTGACGCTCGTTGCTTGGCTCATAGCTGGAGCGGAAATGGGGTTTGCGGTAGCTCGGTTGGTGGCTGTTTTAGTCATCGCCTGCCCTCACGCCTTGGGTTTAGCCGTGCCCCTTGTTGCTTCAATTTCTACGACCAAAGCGGCTCAGAATGGCATCTTGGTTAAGTTGAGACTGTCACTTGAAGCGGCGCGGACGATAGATATAGTTTTGTTTGATAAAACCGGCACTCTGACAAAGGGTGAATTTGGGGTTATAGATATTTGGAGCGCGGATGGTCAGACAAATGACGAGGTTCTAGGATTGGCTGCTTCAGTCGATGCTTTGTCGGAACACCCGATAGCCAAGGCTGTTGTAAGCAAAGCGTTAGCACAGGCAATAGAACTTAAAAGCATAAAGAAGTTCGAAGCATTAAAAGGTAGAGGTGTGAAGGCTGTGGTGGAAGACAAAGAAGTTATGGTTGGTGGTCCAAGTTTATTGGAAAGTATGGGAATCAGCATTCCTACCGAGTTGCTAGAAAGAGTTAATGAAGGAGGTAAGAAAGGCCAGACTGTCGTGTTCACTATCAAAGAGGGCAAACTTCTTGGTGCAATAGCGCTTGCCGACATTATTAGAGAGGAATCACGAGAAGCAATTGAAGCGCTCAAAGGTATAGGCGTTCGCACTGCTATGGTAACTGGGGATTCCCTAGAAGTAGCTAAATGGGTCAGTGAAGAGTTAGAAATTGATGAATACTTTGCACGTGTTTTACCTCACGAAAAGTCTCTGAAGGTCAAAGAGTTGCAGAAGCGGGGCCTTAAAGTGGCCATGGTGGGAGACGGTATCAATGACGCGCCAGCGCTTACTCAAGCCGACCTAGGTATTGCTATAGGTGCGGGGACTAATGTCGCTATTGAGTCAGCGGGTATTATTCTCGTCAGAGATGACCCGAGAGATATTGTAAAGATTATTAAATTGTCCAAGCTCACCTATACAAAAATGATTCAGAATCTGTGGTGGGCAGCGGGTTATAACATTGTAGCTTTACCGCTTGCTGCCGGAGCACTTGCCTTCAAGGGCATCTTGCTTGACCCTGCCGTTGCAGCAGTGCTTATGTCGGTCAGTACGGTGGTTGTAGCTCTAAATGCGGTGATGTTTAAAAGAAAATCACTTTAATTTATACACTTATCAAACCAAAATGAATAAAACAATTATTATCGTGCTGGCAGTGATTTTGGTCCTAGTCGGACTCTTGTATTGGGGTCGTCAGGTTCAAAATCCCCTATTGGATTCGGTTGGGGCGGGAAATGTATCAGAAAGCATCATGGCCAGTGAGAATTTCTATGATTTCGGGCAAATCAGTATGAAGGATGGAAATGTGGAAAAGGTTTTTACAGTTACCAATGCGTCTGAAACTAGTGTTTTAATAGAGAAGCTTACTACCTCGTGCATGTGTACTGTCGCTTTCTTTGGAGCAGAGAGTGGTGAAAAGGGGCCGTTTGGCATGCCGGGTCATAGCGGAGTTGTGCCTCGGTTAAACGAGATAATTGCTTCAGGTGAATCAAGAAATGTTAGGGTTGTTTTTGATCCGAACGCTCACGGTCCGGCTGGTGTTGGTCCAATTAGTCGTGTTGTTTATCTGGAGGGTAAAGACGGGATTCTGGAGTTGGGGTTTAAGGCCATGGTTACCCCATAATCTAACATGAAAAAAATACTAGTCCCAATATTAATAGTAGTTGCAGCGTTTGGGGCTATTCTTATTGTTAAACAAAGCCAACTAGCTTCGGAAATTCTCTGGAGCGTAAGTCGGGAGGGGTCTCTCATACTCCCGCTTGTGCTTGTTGCCGCTGTACTTGATAGTGTGCACCCTTGTTCATTTTCAATACTACTCATCACTATTGCATTCCTCTTCGGCTTACAGTTTTCGAGAAAAAGAATTCTACAGATCGGAGGTACTTACGTGGTAGGTATCTTTGCCGCCTATCTTTTGATCGGCTTGGGGATACTTAAGGCGCTTCACCTCTTCAATACGCCGCACTTCATGGGCAAGCTTGGTGCAGGCTTGCTTATTGTCTTTGGAATACTTAATCTCGTAAATCGTTTTTTCCCCAGCTTTCCTTTGAAGCTAAAGATGCCTTCAGTTTCAAAAGACAAAATGTCTAAGCTAATGGAGAGAGCTTCTATCCCAGCTGCATTTGTGCTTGGCCTATTGGTGGGAGTTTGCCAGTTCCCTTGCATGGGTGGGCCATACCTTATGGTCATAGGACTTTTGAGTGATACTAAGACGTATTTTGCCGGCTTTGGCTATCTCTTACTCTACAACCTGATTCTTATTGTGCCTTTGGTGATAGTGCTTTGGCTCGCATCGGGCAAAACAGTAATTGACAAAATGGAAGAGTGGAAGAGAACTCATATGGGACAGGTTAGGTTGTGGGCCGGCATTGTCATGATTGTTCTTGGCTTAATCATTTTGTATATATGAGTATGAAAGTCAAACTCGGTGACATAGTTGCTCGTATTACCAAATTTCTCAGAATTCCTCATTGTAAAAATTGTGAGAAACGACGAGTTATTCTTAATGAAGCAAGCGACGTCGGTATCAGAGAGACATTAAAAAGATTAGAGCACTGTTGCGACTAACATGAATGAGACAAACTACAAACCAAGCTATGTTTTGCCGCTTAGCATCGTAATGGCGGGGATCATCATTGCCGGAGGTATATACATTGACGGCGACGGCAAAATTATAAGTTCCAAAGTCAAGATGGCCTCGGCAACCATTATCGATGGAGGCTTCCTCTTACCGCTTGAGTACGAAGAAAAAATCCTTGAGAAAATGGTAAGTCTCGGCGTCATCGATCCAGCTAAGATGTCACGAGTAACCGAGCTTAATTTGCTTTGGGCTTTCGGTCTTGCGAACAAGAATAGAGTGCTCGAAGAAGGGCCCATGATGGACCAGCGATATGGCGGTCCTCATCGTATGGCTTCCGTGGGGGGCTGGAGCGTAGCCCGGGGAAACGCTATGGACCATTACTCTATGCATAGCCTGTTACCTTTGAGCACTGATGAGCAGGAGTTGGTAGAGAGGGTGTCTAAGTCGGTGTTTCGCCCTTGTTGTAAAAACTCAGCTTATTTCCCAGACTGTAACCACGGCATGGCGATGCTCGCTTTTCTTGAAATACTTGCTACGCAGGGAGCGGAAGAAGAGACGCTTAAAACTGCCGCGGACAATGCCAACAGCGACTGGTTCGAGCCCAGGGAGAGGGAGAAAGGTAATTGCTCTACCTAAAACTATTTATTGATTTGTTTCCAAAGCCAAATGCCGAGAAGGACTAGGTCTATAACAATGATGACGCAAACGATAGCGCCCCACCAACCCCATCCCCCCATCATAGCTCCGTAATTGTATTCGTATCCCATCATGAGTTAATTGTAACATTATCTGTGGGCACAATCATATCTATGTCGCAGACGCCACCCACACAGGCGTATTCTTTTTTCTGTTCTGTTTCATCTGAATGTTCGTAGGTGACAAGTTTTGAGTAATCAATGTATGGAAGCTTGGAGAATAACTCTTTGTATCTTTTTTCATCTATCTCTTCATAAGGTGCTAGGCGGTAAACATGGTCAAAACGTGGTAGGAAAGAAAGACCGCCGATAATTTCCCAATTTTTCTGCAACCAATCAACTACACTTATCCATTCGTTCTCTCCTACTGAGATAGTGGCTGAGGGATTGTGTTCGGTAAAGTTAAGTTTGACGACTTTCCAGTATTCTAATTGTTCTAGTGCACTTTGTCCGTCTTTAAAAACAGACTTACCTGGAGAAGCGACTGGAAATTCGAGCACGTAGGTAGTAGCACTATCGTCCAACTGCCCTACTTCAGGATGGTACGGCATACCCTGGTCCTTAAGCATCTTAAAGAGAGAATCAGTGGCTGAGATTCTAATGCGACGTATGTAGTACTTGGAATGGCGGGGATGTATGCCCGATGAACAATTGAAGGTCTGAGACACAGTTCCGGAAGGTTTAACAGCTGTAACAGCAAGCGAGGTGCTGATGTCAAAACGCTTGGCATACTCGGCATTGGCTGTAATGGCGGTATCGCGCATAGCGCGGAGGACCTCAGGCTTCCTGGCTTCATCTGAGTCCCATTGTCCTGTGACAGAAACACCCAGGAGTCTTTCATCTTGGCAGTGCTTCCCCCAGTCCTTGGAGATGTAATTGAAGTTCGTAAGCATGGATTGATATGTACCGAGAAGAGCGGCAAGTTTTGCTTTACGAATTAAGGTTTCTTTTGTATCTCCTGCTCTCGCTATTACTTCTGAGAGGTTACAAAATTGTTTTGACTGTAGGATAATCTCACCACAAGGATTAGTGCCAATGGAGCCCTGAACAACACCATCCTTGCCGAGGAAGCCCATTTTTTTGAAGTATTTTAAGCGCCTTTCAGGCAGAGTGTTGCCTAGTGTTCCTCTATTGAAGATTCCTCTTTCTCCTGAACCACTTTTCATAAGAGCGACCCACTCTTCTACTAACTCTGTGTTTGTGGGTTTGTTTTCATAAACTGCGGAGTTATTAGCGACTGAGCGGTGCGGTTCAGTTATAAAGAATTGGCCCTTTTTTGCATCACGTAACTCCGGGTCATCTAGGTCAGAAAGGCTTATCATAGCTGTGCGACGAACTCCACCTGAGACTACACACTCGCCGATTTTACAAATAATGTCATGGACATCGATGGAACGCAGTCTTCTTCCCTGTCTGCGTAAAATTTTTTCTCTTGCAAATTGGAGCAGAGAACGAAGTGGCTCTGGGCCAGAGGCTTTGCCTCCCATGGTTTTGAGCCGCGCACCAGCCGGGCGAATAAGGGAATAATCGAAGTCTGTATCCTTACCCCCATACCAAGTTTTGAGTCCGAGAGTTAATGCATCACACCAACCTTCTTTAGAATCTTTTATAACATGAGTTGGAAGTTTTTTGTTAATCTGTTTTTGAATCTGAGGCATCTGTTCAATATTCTGGCTTTCAACTGAAAAGCCGACTCCACAGCCTTGCATGGATAAGTACATAATCTCTGCAAAATCTCCCAGTTTGGAGGGCGCTATGAAGGAACAGTTGTAAGCACAAGTGTTACAACGTCTCGCTGGTTCGCCAGAAAATTGCATGAGTCGCATGGAGGGCATGATTTCTTGTTTTAGTATTGCTTCTCTTACCTCTCTGTATTCATCCTCAGATAATTTGTTGCCAACATTTTCTTTCATAAACGAAATGTAGCGGTCTACAGTCTCTATCCATGTCTCTCTTCTGCCTTCATCCTTTATCCAGCGAGCGTAGGTTCTCAAGTATACGAATTCACCAAGAGGATTATCTTTAAAGTATTCGCTACTTTGCTTTGCTAACATCCTCACTCTTTCAGACACGACTCCCCTTTCATCTCTCAGTTTACTACGTTCTGCGCGGTAAAGAATGTAGGCTTTAGCCGTAGCAGGAAACTTATGAAGCATAAGTTCTGACTCTACTAAGTCCTGTACACCCTCAACTGTGGGGACAAAGGTACGGTTTTCTTCTTTTTGTTCAAGTAGTACTTTCGTAATTGCTATCGAGATTTTTTCTGGTGCGCCTCCCCTGTATTCTTTCGATGCAAACATCGCCCTTTGAACAGCTGTAGCGATCTTTTCTTCAATAAAGGGAACTAGTGTGCCGTCTCGCTTCCTTATATTGAAGAGTTTGGGGGAGTTATTGACAGGTTTGGATTTTTTCATACCTCAGGTATTATATTGATAATCGTCTATTGATTGTAATATAGATGGCTATCTATGAATACAAAAAAGCTGGGGAAAAACTCCTATAGGACACTAAAAGAAGATGCGCAAGAGGGTGAGCTTCCTTCAGGCACTTATCCCCGCCCATCTTGGGTACCTCAGACTGTGACAGGTGAAGAAGAACTTTGTCCAGATTGCTTTAAGGTTGTGGGAGAAAGGAGCCGCTACAACCTTGTCTGCATGCTAGGCAAGGCCAAGGATGGCATGACAGTGACAGAGCTGACTGACAAAATGAATCTTCAACAACCCACCATCACGCATCACCTTCAAGTGCTCTCATCTGTTCACGCTGTTGAAAGTACGCCAGATGGCCGAAAGCGAATATATAAATTAAATCGCAAGGCGCATTGTTTTGAGGAGTGTAAGATTCCGTATTAAGCTCTGTAGCCTTCTGATTTTAGTTTGGCAAGCTTTGCCTTTTTGGAATTTTCTTAACTACTGAGTGTATTTTTTCTTGAAAATTCATTTTGTATACTTCGCATTCTGATCTATGTGAGCCACAATAATTTTCTACTGAAATTTTTCAGTCCTGGCCTCGCACCGTCACGGTCCGGCTTCATGAAATATAAAAGAGCGCTATCCGCGCTCTTTTATATTTCATGACCCTACGGAGAATCGAACTCCGCTTCCAGCCTTGAGAAGGCTGTGTCCTAGCCGATAGACGATAGGGCCGCGCAAATACGATAGCTTAAAGTTGAGTTTTTTTCAATATTCTGCTGAGTTTATTTCTTGTTGATGAGATAGAAAGAGAACAGAGCGCCTGATGTTATAAAAATCGTATCTATCCTCTAAATCGGAGCTCCTGGTGGCGCCTCCCTATCGGGTGGGATCTCATAATAGTTAATCAGAAATTTGGTCATATTGAAGAATGCATCGGTGAGGGTTTCCGAAGCGAACTGAACATCCTTCGGATAATAAGTAAATAAAAAGACGAGAAACTCAGGTTCGTAGGATGGGAAGTAGCCGAAGAATGAGTGAAGGAAGCGGTCTTGGTAGTAACCGCCGCCCGGGCTCGCGATCTGGGCTGTGCCAGTTTTTGCAGCAATGCTGTAGCTCTCAAGCCTCATCTGTCCGAGACGTAGACTCCTATCTACCACTTCTGTTAGCATTCTTGATGTTTCGGTTGACGCTTCCTGGCTTATGACCCTTTCCCTCTCTGATTCTAATGGGAATTGAATTTTCTTAGCTGGACCTAATTTGTATTTAATCTCTTTTACCAAATGAGGAG
>JANLIM010000002.1 GCA_024654145.1 Candidatus Zambryskiibacteriota bacterium
ACCAGTTTAAGATTTTGATTGGTGATAAAACAGCCGAGATGGTCAAGACCACCATTGGTTCTGTATTGCCTACGCATGCCCCGCTTGAGACTCCGGTCAAAGGTCGCGATCTTGTGACAGGTTTGCCAAAGGAGGTGATATTGACCGATACAGATATTCGCGAAGCACTTTCCCAGTCAGTGGAAGCGCTGGTAGAAGCGACGAGAGAAGTGCTTGAGTCTGCCCCGCCGGAAATTTTGAGCGATGTTATGCAACGAGGACTCCACCTCTCTGGCGGAGGCGCACTTATTAAAGGTCTGGCCGAGCTTATTGAAAATGAAATTAACATCCCCGTCCATGTTCCATCTGATCCTCTTACAGCGGTAGCCCGTGGTACGGGCATTATACTTGAGGATGTAGAGAGGTTCAGCGATGTACTTATCGCCAACGAAGATGAAATACCTCCCCAGAAATAGGTCCAAAAGCACTTTTATAAAACCTGCGTTGTTTCTTGTGGGAATTTTTATAGCAGGTGGATTAATTTTCTCTTTTATGGATGGGGTAATTATATCGGCCGTATCCCCTCTCTGGCGCACAGAAAATGCAGCTACAGCTAGGCTTTCTGATATTCGGGATTTTTTCCGTTTTCGCAGTTCTTTGGTTGAGGAGAACAGTATGCTTAAGGAGCGGGTGGCTCAGCTTGAGCTTGAGGCTGCCTCTGGTGCTTCTGTAGCAGGTGGAGAGAATTTTATACTCTCATCTTTTGGTAGACAGCCAGAGTTTGGGGGTATTATGACGACCGTCTTGGTAAGTCCTCCACAGAGCCCGTATGACACTTTAGTCATTGATGCCGGAGAGAATGACGGCATGTTTCTCGGTTCATCGGTATTTATGTTAGAGGGACCAATACTCGGCGTTGTTTCCGACGTATTCCCTGGCTCTAGTAAGGTCAGGCTCTTTTCAGCGCCAGGTGAGAAGACTAGAGCGCTTTTAGAAAGATATAATATTCCTGTCACAATAGAGGGAGCGGGTGGTGGGAATTTTCGTATCATTGTGCCTCGCGAGGTGGAGGTGGTAGTGGGGGACAGAATTCTTTCTGCAGATATTTTCTCGCACCTCTTGGGTGTCGTCGGAGATATAAAGATGGAACCAACAGATTCTTTTAAAGAAGTGCTTGCGAAGAGCCCCGCTAATATCTTCGGCATTCACTTTCTTGTAATACGTCCATAATGAATAGGTACAGAATTCCACTTACTATATTAATCTTTCTCGCCATTTTGTTCTTGCCTTACTGGATTTACGTACCCCTTTTATTTGCTGGTGTCTTAGTCCTACCATTTTTTTGGGAAGGTATTTTCTTCGGCTTACTTATAGACACTTTGTATGCTGAGAGTGGGCTTTTAGTTTCAACTATTATTTATTCCTTTGCTTTTTGGGCAACTCTAATATTAGTTATGATGATACCAGTTCGTAAAAGGTTAAGAACATATGCATAGGCACTTTTTCAAAAAATTTAGAAGGAAGCTCAACCTGAGCAAACCGATTAATAGGAAGTACCAGGATATTAATCCTGAGGATATTTTCCTGGATTCTACAAACTTGCCTGGCTTCGATGAGCACGCACTTGAGGGTAGGATTGAGCGGCCCATGAGCCACACAACTTTTTTTGTGTTAAAAATTGTTTTCGCTTTACTGATAATCGCATTGGGTTCGAAGTTATGGCTTCTTGGAGTGAAGGATGGTGAAGTGTATGCGCAGATTTCCGATAACAATCGGCTTGAACAGACTCTCATTTTCGCCAATCGCGGAGCGATCTTAGATAGGAATGGTATAGAGCTTGCCACGAATGAAATCAAAGAAGATGACGGAGATTTCCCTGGCAGGCTTTACGCTCCTATGGATGGGCTCGCTCACGCTGTTGGTTATCTTAAATATCCTCTCAAAGACCGTTCTGGCGTGTACTACGAGATAGAATACAGGGCCAAAGGTGGTGTGGAGACGGCTTATGACGATGTCTTGAAGGGTAAAAACGGATTGAAGCTGATTGAGACAGACGTGCTTGGCAATGTGACCTCGGAGAGCACGATTGAAAAGCCGGTAGACGGTGAGTCCCTGACTACATCTCTTGATGCGAAAGTGACAGAGGTGCTTTACGATGCTATGTCTGAGTTAGTGGGAAGGCAAGGTTTCCGAGGAGGAGTAGGAGTGATTATAAATGTAGAGACAGGAGAAATACTCGCACTTACCAGTTACCCCGAATACGACCAGAATCTTATGACAAAGGGTATCGACCAGAAGACCTTCGATTCCCTTATTAATAGTCCGGGTAAGCCATTTCTCAATCGCGCCATTGGTGGACTTTATACCCCAGGCTCTATTCTCAAACCCGTAGTGGCTCTAGCTGCATTGAACGAAGGCATTATTTCGCCAGAGAAAGAAATTTTGAGCACCGGCTCCATTTCTGTACCTAATCCGTATGACCCAACAAAACCGTCTATCTTTGGAGACTGGAAGGTGCATGGATGGACAGCCATGCGAGAGGCACTCGCTGTTTCTTCCGACACTTACTTTTATTCTGTTGGCGGAGGCTTTGATGGACAGAAGGGGCTTGGTATAGGACTTCTGGATAGGTACTTCAAACTTTTTGCTATTGAAGATTTGACTGGCATAGAGCTTCCTGGAGAAGTAAGAGGTCTTATCCCCACTCCGGAGTGGAAGGCAGAGAAATTTGACGGAGACATCTGGCGCCTCGGAGACACCTTCATCACTGCTATCGGGCAATACGGTACGCAGATGACTCCACTCTCAGCCGCACGTATGACTGCCGCTATTGCCAATAAAGGCAAAGTGCTGAAACCATCTCTGCTTCTTGGTGGCTCTTCGGAGCCAATTATAGATAGCCTCGAGTTCAAAGAGAAAGACTGGAAGGTTATACACGAAGGTATGAGGGGGGGAGTGACATACGGCACTTCAGTAGGCTTGAATGTGCCTTATGTGGAAGCTGCTGCAAAGACGGGTACGGCAGAAGTAGGTACTGGTAAACTCTACGTGAACTCTTGGTCTGTAGGCTTTTTCCCGTATAAGAATCCTAAATACGCCTGGGCTGTCATTATGGAGAGAGGGCCTTCCAACAACAATATTGGAGCCACATCCATCATGCGAACACTCTTTGATTGGATGAGTATAAATGCCCCACACTATTTCAAATAGGCTTGCCCAGCGTAGCCTTGGCGAAGTTAGGTTGCTTTAAAAGGGGAGCTCTAGTATGATTTCTCCAATTAAATAATATGAATATGCAGGCAACACAAGAATATCTGACAAAGGAGAAGTTCAAAGAGCTTGAGAAAGAGCTTGAGTATTTAAAGACAGCAAGAAGGAAGGAGATTGCAGAGGCATTGGAATATGCCAAATCTTTAGGCGATTTTTCTGAGAATCAGGAATACCAAGAGGCGCGCGACAGCCAGGCTGTGCTTGAAGACCGTATCAATCGTCTTGAAAATATTTTGAAGTTTGCATCTATTGTTTCTACTCAAAATACGGATGTGGTAGGAGTAGGTTCTGTTGTGACTGTAGAAAGAGCATCAGATAAAACCAAGAAGTCTTACACCATCGTCGGCTCCGAAGAGGCTAATGCAGCAGAAGGCAAAGTTTCCCTGCGTTCTCCGTTTGGTGTAAGCGCTATGGGTAAGAAGAAAGGGGACACGTTCTCATTCGAGACTCCAAGTGGTACAATGTCGTATAAGATTATCGACATTAAGTAATGGCTTCATTAGAAGAAATACGCTCAGCTAGGCTTGAAAAACTCCAGGCTCTCAAAGATGCGGGTGTTAACCCTTATCCTGCTCATACAGATCGGGATATTTCTGTAGAAGAAACCCTAGAGCAGTTCGATACTCTTTCTCAATCTGGCGAAAGCCGGGTTGTGGTCGGTCGCATTATGGCTATCCGTGGACAGGGCAAAATCATTTTTATAGACTTTGAGGACGGTACTGGGCGTATGCAGGCATTATTGAAAAAGGACGAGCCGCTTTCGGGAGAGACTTTTGAGCTCTTCGAGAAAAACTTCGATATAGGAGATTTCGTAGAGTTAAAAGGAACTCTTTTCCTGACCAAGAAAGAGGAGAAGACTATCCTTGCGGAGGAGGTCAAAATGCTTTCCAAGTCCCTCTTGCCTTTACCTGAGAAGTGGCATGGACTTCAGGATACCGAAGAGCGTTTTAGGAAGCGTTACCTCGACATTCTTTCAAATCCGGAAATCAAAGATTTGATTATTAAGAAGTCAAAGTTCTGGGACGTCACCCGCGAGTTTATGAAGAAGGAGGGGTTCCTTGAGGTAGAGACACCCACTCTCGAGGTGACGACTGGAGGTGCTGAGGCTAGGCCGTTTAAAACCCACCACCATGACTTCGATCTTGATGTGCACTTGCGCATCTCTGTAGGAGAACTCTGGCAGAAGAGGCTTATGGCCGCAGGCTTCCCTAAAACGTTTGAAATTGGAAGAGTCTATAGAAATGAAGGATCTTCACCTGAGCACCTTCAGGAGTTTACCAATATGGAGTTTTATTGGGGATACGCCAACTACAAAGACGGCATGGAGCTCGTGAAGAATTTGTATAGAACCATCGCGCAGGAAGTCTTCGGCACTACGAAGTTTACTACTCGAGGGCACAGCTTTGACTTAGCTGATGACTGGAAAGAAATTGATTATGTTGAGGAGATTAAGAGACAAACTGGAGTAGATGTTGTTTCAGCTAGCGAAAGTGAGATGAAAAGTAAGCTAGAAGAACTTGGTGTGTCTTACGAAGGAGATAACAAAGAAAGACTAACTGATACTCTTTGGAAATTCTGTAGGAAAAACATTTCTGG
>JANLIM010000003.1 GCA_024654145.1 Candidatus Zambryskiibacteriota bacterium
CGTGCTCTGCATTGCTCACAATCCTAAAGAGTAGAAGGAGGCAGAAGATAAGAAGAAGTGTCGTGCCCATTACTCCCCACTCCTCTGCAAAGGCCGCGAAGATAAAGTCAGTCTCATACTCAGGCAGATACTGGAGCTTGGACTGACTGCCCTGCCCAATGCCTTTACCCAAGAATTGTCCGGAACCAACAGCAACAGTGGACTGGTAAGCGTTATAACCCGTACCGCGGATGTCGGCCATGGGGTTAATAAATGAAACGATGCGTGCTTTCTGATACGGTGCGAAGACAAACATCCACAACCCGGCGACCGTCACAATACCGAGAAGCGCCACGATGCCTAAATGTTTTTTAGAAATACCAGAGATGAGAACCATACCAAGCCAAATGCCAAATATGACCATCGCTCCACCGAAGTCAGGTTGGAGAAAAACAAGGAGAAAAATGAGAAAAGCATACCCGCTCGAAATAATAATATGACGGAGATTTTTGATTTCTATATGTCGGCGAGAGAAATATTTGGCAAGGATAAGAATGATCACTAGCTTTGCTAAGTCAGAAGGTTGGAAAGCGAGCGAGCCAAACTGAAACCAGCTTTGTACTCCACGAGTCACCTGAGCTGTAGCAAGAAGCAAAACCAGAATAAAGACTGCCGCGAGAAAGATAGGCACAAGTACTTTAGTCCGACGCAGGAAATGCCAGTCAACCATCGTCGCAATAAAAAAGCCAATAACGGCAACGAGAATCCAAATGCTTTGGCGTAGAAAAAAGTAATTTTCCCCAGAAAAAGAATTCATGGTTACCAGACCGGCAAGAGAAATTACTAAAGCTGGTATAAAAAGCTTCCAATCCACCTGTATCCGGTCCAGTAGTTTAAAAAATATATTTTCCCGCATTTGATGATTACCTTATAAAGCTACGGTCTGGAAAGATTCTCACCACAATGTCTGTCCCCACAGGCGTGCTGGTGAAAGGCCTTGGCCAGGTAAAGACAATTACAGTATCTTCACCAGCTGATAAAGAGCCGACAAAGGTCTTGGATGCAGCGAAGATGTTCCCCTCTACATCCGTGATGAGCGCAGTGAAGTCGATATTCGCGGCATTTTGGAAAGAAACATTTTCAACTGTTGCCTCTAAACGCGGGCTCAAATCCGTTCTTGAAAGAACTTTATCCTTTATCACCAATTCTGGATAATCGTAGTCATTCTTCTGCCAGACTAGGCTCGATTCGTCCCATTCCAAAGTGGCGCGGGTGGGATTTATACCTACTTCCAATGCAAACGGCCCTTCGAATATGGTAAATGTTTTTCCTTTGGGTACGTAGGTCTCACCTTCAATAACCTTGACCGGCACAGCTGTTCCGGGAGCGTAAACTTTGATAGTGTAACCGGCTATATAAATATCTGCAGTGTTGTTTGAGTTCTCGACCAGAGCTACGACTTGGAAAGTATTCGGCGCAAGAGTCAGTACGCGCGGATCGCCCTTGATAAGCAGAGGCACAGACTCTGCACTACAAAGGAGTTGGCAAGAACCTCCGCAGTCCACCCCTGTCTCGTCCCCATTGAGCTTGCCATCAAAGCAAGTGGGAGCTTTATAGAAAATAAGGTAAGCAGGCAGACCAATAAGCCCCACCACAAATATAATAACGATAGCGAGGATGATTCTTTTCCTGTTCCGGGACCATTGATTCATATGGTTATTTTAACAGAATTTAAAGGAAATTATTATAAAAAAACGCCGGGGCGTGCCACCAATGTGACACGAACCCAGCGGAGCGTCCATACTTCAGCGCCTGTTCTCAAGCAGATCCGCGCAGAGGGTGATCATCGTTATGATTTTCCAAGACTATCACCATTAGCCTTGATACCTTATATCTTATCATAATTTAAAATTTTTGTCAAACACAATTTTAATAGCAAAAATAGCCTTATTTAAAGGCTTAAATTAGAGTAATTGAATACTAAGTTCCGGCGCCTAGCTACTTTCCCCTTACGAGTATCATCGCCTCAACGTGGCTTAACTTCCGTGTTCGGAATGAGAACGGGTGTGACCCACGCGACGAAGCACCAGAACTTAAAATTCAATTATTGTGAAGAATTTGCAGACTTTGATGAAGGGCGGATGCTAATCCGCCTTAAGTTGGGTCCGAGAGATGCGATTGTCTAGGCCCGCCAGACGGCTGAGCACGGGCGTGCCATGGTTACCCGCTCTAGATCTGGCTAGCAAAGCCTTCGAACGTTTCGCCTCTCTCGGAGGACTTGAGGATTTCTCCTCATCGAAATCTACAAATTCAGTTGATTTCATTTAGCAGGACAGAGTGTGGCTTAGAAGTTTCCTAATAAGATTCGGGCAATTAGTACATCTCGGCTCAACGCCTTGCAGCGCTTACACCTAATGCCTATCAACCTGGTCATCTCCCAGGGCCCTAATAACGTTTCCTAATCTTGGGGTTGGCTTCATTCTTAGATGCTTTCAGAATTTATCCATGCCCGACTTAGCTACCCTGCGATGCCCTTGGCAGGACAGCAGGTACACCAGTGGTCAGTTCACTCCGGTCCTCTCGTCGCGTAATTCCCCTGTCGCCAGGAGCGCAGACTATATCTTCATCCTTCTGCAAGCAGTTAGGATGTTGGCGTATTACCCACATGAGCAGTCATCCTCGCCACCGGCGGGATGATTCCTCTGCATGTGAGTCTGTTGACGTTAATCAACAAGTCGTTACGGGGTCAAATCCAAGTTGAGTCATTAATTCTTCTCGCGTCTTCTTTTTCTTGGTGACATAGTTTTCTTTCTGTATCACTAGAATCAGATCTACGAGCTTCTCTAGCTGGGCTTTAGACAGCTTTGAGAATTTAGTACTGGAGAGAATCTCGCAAGCGCTTATGAGCGCTTTGCTTTGAATTTCCTTGAATCGAATATATGGTAGGAGTAATTTTAGAATATTAGCAACTTGTTTGTAGCCATTTATCCTTACCTCACTCATCCCATCGTTTCTTTTCGAAACGTATCCGATACCAAGCTTCTCTTTAATCCAGTAAAGCGTTTTCTCGTGGCGAGTATCTTGATAAAAGCAGATGGTGGGCATGAATCGGAGACCGATTCTGCTGTCTCTACGCTTCTTTATCTGAAGCATCAGACTCCCATCGCCATCAAGAAACCCTGCGATATACGCTAACTCAACATTGGATCGACTTCCCACGGTATTGTCTTGCTTACTTCTGGTCCTCAAGTAAGTTTTCATACTTACTATTGTACTACTGCCTACGGACTAGGCCGACAGTAGTTATCAACAGACCAAACATCCACAAGATTTCACCGTTATTAGCCACTTTGTCATCAACGATTTCTCGTTGAAGTAGCAAAATTTACTAGGAGCAAATCCCCTCAAGAAACGAACGCCTGCAGTAGATAGGAGTCCAACCTGTCTCACGACGGTCTGAACCCAGCTCGCGTAACTTTTTAAATGGCGAACAGCCATACCCTTGGAAGCT
>JANLIM010000005.1 GCA_024654145.1 Candidatus Zambryskiibacteriota bacterium
GGAGGCTTTGCTTTTGAAGACGAAGGAGATAAGGGAAAATATCACATATTAGAGCACTACTTAGTTGGTTCAATCCTCGAGAATAGTGATTACAAATTACAGCTGGATGGAGAAGCGGACATGGAGGGAGTAGAGTTTTATTTAACAACTACTAAGAAGGGCCTTAGGGACGATTTGAAATTCCTTATTGATGGGCTGACAAAACCTAATTTTAAGAACAAAAAGATTTTACTTAAAGAAAGCGAGGCTGTGCAGAGTGAGCTCGAAGAATATCTAAATTCAAAGGAAGGTGAGACATTCTGGGCAGCTAGGGGGTTACTCTTAGGGAAAGACTGTCCATACGTTAGAACGCACAGGGAGGAAGTAAAAATAGCTAAAAAAATTAGTCTAGAAGAGCTAGGTAAATTCTATCGAGAAAAGTTTAAGAGGGGGAAGTGGACACTGGTGGTTTCTGCTTACGCTCCAGAGAAAAACATCGAGCACATTGTTGAGGAATGTTTAGGGAATAGCTTCTGCGATGAGGGGAAAAAGCTAGTTTATCCAGAGTGTGAAGTAAAAACATTAAATGAAATTAGAAAGCCAATCACTAATGTATCTGGTGCCTACGTATATTTTACTTTCCCTGGGATGAGTTTTGAAAATTCTGTACTTGAGCGGCTTGCCATTAATATAATTTGTTCCACCTGGCTTAGTTCGAATAAAGGCCAGCTTTTTAAGCAGTTAAGGCAGAGTGGGATATACGGTATCGATTACAACACCTTCTTTTTCAAAAGAATGGGTATGGTTATATTCTCGGCCCATGTCCCATTAGCAAAGGTAGACCAACTAACCTCCCTCGTGCGCAATGGCTTAAACGATTTAATAGCAAATGGCGTTGGGACGGAAGCTTTGGATGATAGGAAGAAAAGTGATGCAGAATCATGGTTAGCAGAATGGGACAGCAATGAGGAAAGGCATAACTGGATAGTGCAAGATATAGTTCAAGATGGAACAGTATATCCGCCAGAGAAACTAACTAAAATTCTAGGGAAAATTAATCAAGACAGTATCCAAAAGGTTATCAAGAAGATCATTAATCCCAATAAGCTGAGTGTTATTGTTCTGAGTGGCGTTTCCGCTTAGATTACTAGCGGTTACGCCCATGGACAGATAGAGAATTTGGTATAATAAAGTGTATGGAAGAGATGAAGACTATACTCAAACTAGATAAACGATTTACTATCGGGGGTTCGGCCGTCTTTATACTTTTAGTTGTCGGAGGTTGGCTCTATTTTAGCGGAGCTTTATACGGAAGCGCTGATCGTCCTGGAGACTGCTTAATCTTGCCCAAGCAATATTGCGATAAGGGGATAGCCATAGAGTATCTTGGGTACGACGCATTCGGATTTAACTTGCCAGAGAGTACTCCTATTTATATGCCATTCGATGGAAACTATTTTGAGGACAGTCTTAATGCGGGAGATTTTGTGCGTTTTAAATTAGGGACTCCCAATGACCGCTCCTTTTTGTTTGTAACAGGTAGATATGAATCACTTTTAATATCTGGCTCAAAGCTTTCTAAAGGAGACTTGGTAGCCACGGTTTTAATCAATAATGAGGAAGGACCCATAGATGATGAGAGTAATTCTAACTTCATAATGTATACAGTTAATTACGATCCAAACGTCTTTTTTGGGCAATAGTATTGACATTTTGTCAAATAAATAATACTCTCTAGGGGCAAGAATTCTCTTGCGTGTAGCAAGCACGTTGAGAATTGAATACCACTGAAAGAGGTGAAACATGTTGAAGCACGCACGCTTCTTCGTGGCGGTGGTGGCATTCGCTCTCGTTACTGCTGCATGCAGTGACAGCCAGGGTGTTATTACCACAGTCCCGCTGACTACTACGTCGACGACGACCACCACGACAACCACTACCACAGTCCCGCCGACTACTACGTCGACGACGATCACCACGACAACCACGATGCCGATAACCACAACGACGGAAGCAATTCCTCCGATGAGTGGGTTCTACATCGTGGGTCAAGAGGAATATCCGAAGGGCATCCCATTCTCGGTTGGGGATTTCGGGAATGTCCCAGGATCCCAACTGGGCGGCGTTGGCTATTACCTGCCAGAAGGGAGCGAGGTATACGCGCCTTTTGATGGCTACCTCGATACCCAAGCAAGTTCATACATTGCCGGGCATGGTGTCCGCACCGGGCTTTTCTTCCAGGTTGAAGATATGTCCGGTGACACCCTTTTGAACGTGCTGGGTAACTCCCTCAGATTCGTCGAGGATGGACCGAAGGAGAAGGGAGAAGTGATCGCGGTGGTCACAGATCCTGGAGAGGTTCTGATGGGCCTAGGGGGTCCAGTCAACGTACTAGTGAACCTGTCCTTGTTTGATGAGTTGACGGGGGGGTACAAATCAGACGAGGGGTTGACACGAGAGTTCTTCAGTTACCTCCCATAGGTTATTGGGCGGGCAGGGGTTAAACCTGCCCGCCCAATCCTTATTAGGACACAGTTACTAATCATATTTTGATCCATTATCAGTGTGGTATATAATTGACTTGGCATATTAAATAGAAAATGTTCTTACTATGAAAAATGGGGAAATTCGTTTTTTAGCAATATTTGTATTAGTTCTACTGAGTCTTGTAGTTTTGTCATTCTATCTTGCTAGTAACTCCCAAGACGGAGGTTTATTCTCTTGGTTCAGCTCAGGTGATAGGCCCTCATTACAACCACTTAGTAAATGTTTGGTTCTCGAAGAACAATATTGTGATAATTGGGTTATTATTCAAGATGCTAAAGGGCGTAGTTTTTTTGCCTTTAATCTACCCACAGGGACAAAAGTATTATCACCTTTCGGAGGATATTTAATGACCGGCAATATTTTAGATTGGGATTGGAACGATCAGACTAGATGGGTTATGCTAGAACATAATCCAAGTGGTAATGTGGGTAGTGACACTATTGGGTTTTTCGCGATTGGGGCCTTATCTTTGGAAAAAATACCACAAGAGAGCCTGGCAACCATTGATCCAATAAGTGGAGGCTCCATTGATGAGGGGTACATAATTGCTGAAATCGTTGATGGACCACCCATCATTGATAATTACAATTTACTAATAGAATTCATGGATATGGACACCACCACCAAGAGTTTAGTGTATAGCGAGGACCTATCAAAAAAATATCTTACTAGTGAGTAAATACTTTGTTAAAAACCTTTTTGTTTTTCCAAGTCTCGCAGTCTTATTTATCAGTTTTTCTAGTGTCGCTTATGCTACATCCTTTTTTCCTATAGCAGATGGAGGTTATGGGTCGTGTAGTCCCACAACCAGATGCGGTTCTGCCTATACGGGAGGCGCAGTGTGCAACAATGGCCCCAGCAATACCAACTCTGGAGGATGTGGTGATCCTTGTGGTAGCGCTAGCAATACCCTTCCTTGGAAAAAATACGTTACTTCCTGTAGATTGACAAACCAAGAGCTTGGCACGTGCTCGTGGAGACTCGTATACGATACAAGTGTTTGTTCAACAGGTGACAAATGGGACGAAGCAAATTCTCCATACTTGAGAGCGGGGCAGTGTAGTTGTGCACGAGGCGGCCGATATAAGATATGTTGCAAAGATGGTTCTCCTGTTACTGCGAATAAGGGTAGTCTTGACTCAGTGGGTGGCTTCTATTCAGCATCTTGTCCAAGCGACAGTACGATAGAAAGAAGCACTGTTCTCGGAGTGCCCCCAACTTGTCCCGTAACGGTGCAACCAGTAACCGTAAGTATTAATGCGGATAGCCCAATAGATTACGACACATCTTCTGTGGTTAGGTGGGCATCTACAAGTGCCGATGAATGTTTAGTCACAGCAAGTGGAGAAGGTCGTGATGGATGGGATGGAAAGAACAATGCTGTCGGGAAAAGAACTGGTAGATTACTACAAGACACCACATACACCCTGACATGTTCCAACTCCTTGGGTGCGCAAACGGCCAGCGTTCTCATTGATGTAAAACCACGCGATGGTGGTTGGGGTCTCTGGGGTGATTGTCCCGCTACAACCTGTGGTACTAGCGGAACGAAAACCCGTAGTTGTGATAATCCTATTCCTGCCAACGGAGGAGCCTTCTGTTCAGGGGAAGATAAGGGAGACTGTAGTGCACCAGCATGTGCACCACTCTTCGCAACCCTCTCCGCAAATCCAAATTCAGGAATGGTTCCACTTAATAATGTGGCCTTAAGAGCAACGGTTGGAGGTACGGCAACGGGCACAATCAACTAAAAATTTGATTGGACAAATGATGATAGCTACGAGCATGAAATTATTGGAACTAACACAAAT
Organism: Candidatus Zambryskiibacteriota bacterium; assembly: GCA_024654145.1. GTDB lineage: Bacteria > Patescibacteriota > Minisyncoccia > Phycocordibacterales > Zambryskibacteraceae > UBA5004. The sequence continues at coordinate 4,338 of JANLIM010000005.1, forward strand.
CCATATACAGTTTTGTGTAGCTATCCTTCAATAGGTAGAAGTTACCCAAGGGTAATGGTAGAACGCGGTGCTGCACCAAGCGCTCAAGCAACCACTACGGTGGATGTACTTCCGTGCAGCGCCACACTTACCGCAGCTCTCTCCGCAAACCCAGCTTCAGGAACGACACCACTTAATGACGTAGATCTAACAGCAACAGTTGGAGGAACAGCCACGGGCACAATCAACTACAAATTTGACTGCACTAATAATGGCTCTTATGAAGCACAATTTGATACTGATTCAAATAATCCTAAGACGGCAACTGATATATGTGATTATTCTGCAGAGGGTACATATACAGCAAGAGTTAGGGTCGAGAGAAGTTGTGCGACTCCAGTAAATGCGACAACAACAGTAACCGTTAATTGCGCTCCGGTGAATGGAGGGTGGAGTGCTTGGGGAGCGTGTTCAGAAATCTGTGGCGGGGGAACTCAAACAAAAACTTGCACAAATCCAGCTCCACTGTGTGGCGGAACAAATTGTTCAGGATCGAACTCTCAAGCATGTAATACGGGAGTATGTGAGCCAGGGGTTACCCTATCTAATCGCAAGACTAGCGAGGCCTGTTACGAAGTTACATGGAGCGTCAACGATATTAATAAGGTAACAAACCCATGTGGTACAGATTCGAATCCATTTGCGGGAGCATGGGAGGACCCTCTTTTCGTCAATGAGATTAATAACGCAATAAACGACGGTGGAGATGCAAGTGGCACAAAAGAACTATGTGGCTTCCAAACTGCCACAAAGTTAACCTTAACCTGTGGCACAGCCTCAGCTTCAACAACTCTGATTGAACCATTTATCCAAGAGATTAATCCAGGAGAAACTCCATTTAATTTTCTCTTCCCTTTCTTTAGGGGACTTTTCCCGGGATTCGTTAGGTCTAGCTACGCTAGCGAATAAATAGAGTATCCACAGAGATTTCCAGAAGAATAACTTGTTTTTTGGTATAATCTATATCAGGTAGCGAGAAAAGGTCGGTTTATAATTTTGACTGAAACGCTAAACAAATGACATTTCAGGATGTGGTTGACGTATTAGTAGCATCATTCCAGCAGCTTTGGTTTGATTTCGTAGGATTTGTTCCTACTTTCATTTCTGCTGTAGTGGTATTCATCGTCGGCCTCATAGTGGCTGCAGCGCTCGGTTCATTGATTGAAAGGATTGTGGCTGCCCTCAGGGTAGACTCCCTTTTGGCTAGTGCCGGCGTAGACGCTCACTTTAGGAAAGCTGGTTTGAAGCTTAACATCGGTAGGTTTTTTGGAAGACTCGTATACTGGTTCGTACTAGTAGCCTTCTTCCTAGCAGCCTCTGATATCTTGGGCTTCTTCACTTTCTCAAGCTTCCTCCAGGCGGTATTGCTCTACATCCCACAGGTTGTAGTAGGAGTACTAATAATGTTGGCTACGGTTATCATCGCCAACTTCCTAAGAGGATTGGTAGGAGCTTCAGCAAGGAGTGGGGGACTCGAGTCCGCCAACTTCTTGGGAGCTGTTACTTGGTGGGCCATTGTGGTCTTTGGTGTATCCGCTGCTCTATTGCAGCTTGGTATCGCCACTGCCCTAGTTCAGGCATTCATCACAGCGGTATTCGCTATGTTTGCCCTAGCTGGTGGTATTGCCTTCGGTATGGGAGGTAAAGATTACGCAACCCACTTACT
>JANLIM010000015.1 GCA_024654145.1 Candidatus Zambryskiibacteriota bacterium
TGTAAGGAGAGAAGCCATCGAAGCGGGGGATGGCAGCGGGGAACGTTTCGTAGTCTAGGAAGTAGAGAGGGAAAACCAAGTTTTCCAACTCATCCTCTATGTCCGCTCGGGAAATGATTTCTCTGTCGTGGAGATAGGTCCAAATCTGATTTTTCTGCGCATCGGAGAGTTCTAACTCTTCGGGTATGTCTTCGAAGTTGAATTTGTGCCCATCCACCAGCTCGGTTAGTTTCCTCTTACTTGTACCTATACGGGTAAGGTCGTGGACGCCGTATTTTGGAATATCCGGGTTTGAGTAGTCGAAGGTAGTGCAGTGAGCCGAACGACCCTTGTAGAGGCAGTCACAGGGACCATATGGTTCCTTCTCTGACTCCAGGTAATTTTTAGCAAGCTGCATCTCAGCCATCACTTCTTCGGCCATTTCCTCTACCTTTTCTGTGAGATTTTCTATGACAAAAAGCTTAGTGAGTTCTATCTCACCATCCCGTACATACTTTGGATTCAGATGGATAAGGTTGGCACTCGCAATCTTTAGACCGGCACGTTTCAATACGACATACTGAAACGTGAGGTCATGTAGGTGGGTCTTCTTATCTATTTCGTTTGTAGCCTTTACTTCATATATATGGAAGCCATCATCGGATTCTTTTAGTATGTCGGTAATTGCTAAGTAGCCATCGTGTTCAAATTTCTTTTGGTATTCTCCAGTTGGGATGACTTCGCGGGCAAGTAAGTCCACTTCGTTACCTGTTTCAATAATCTGCTTCTCAAAGGCAGAAAGTTCGCTCGCATAATAAATGTCTGGCTTGTGGATCTTCAACCACGCGTTTTTCTTGCAGTCCCGCCAGATTATGTAGTTTGTTTTGCTTAGCATTAGTTAATATTCGCAAAAATACCCAGGAAAAACCACACAGTAATCCCGTGCTCGGGATTCTGCTCGAACTCGGCTCGCCAGCCTCCGTTAGGCTTTTTCCTAGGTACTTTTGCTTCTATTTTAACAACGAGTCGATTTTTAACTTGATGCTCGCAATGGGCTCGGCGCCGTTTATGACATATTTTTTCTCACCATTGAGAGTGATAACAGAATAGGGAGTACCAAGCTTTTGTTTTTGAAGTCGGACTATGTCTTTTGTAACAGTTTCTGTATGCCTCCCGCTGTCTAAACATTCATTGAAGGCTGTTACATCTAGTCCAATAGTGCCGGCTATTCTAGGTAGCTCTGCCAGATCAAGACTATCGTTTGAATTAGTGGTTGCAAAGATTTCATCAAGGTAGTTCCAAAATGCTTGGTTACCGCCGAGTTCAGCAGCGCATTCAGTAGCCTCAGCTTCTTTTATAGCTTTTGCGTGTAATTGAGGAATAGGGTAATGCCTATACACCCATGCAACATCATTAGGGTAGGTATTAAGAATTTCTTTCATTGTGTAATGGAAGATTTTACAGAAAGGGCATTCTATATCAGAGTATTCTATTATTATGATTTTAGCGTTACGTTGCCCAATGTAGTGATCATTCTCAGTAACTTTTGGTATATCTACTTCACTTGAGGTTTCTCCTGTAAGACTTCGTGAAGGCACTGATCCTCCGAAATAAATCGCCCCTGCGACCATTGCTCCCGCGACTACGATCGCTAGAGGAATCATGAACTTGCTCGGCTGCTCTAGTTGTTCTGTGTTTTGTTGTGGTTCCATATGTGTCGAATTATAGCATAAGCGATTCCGGCGGAGATCAGCGCAATCACAATGCTGCCGATAACATCAATCAGGTGATGCTCGCCAACATACACTCGTGAGGATGCAACGATAGCTGCTATAATCCAGAGCCATACTGATAGCTTTTTATTGAAAAGCATTATCAGTGCAGCCAGAGTAGCAATTAGCAGGGTATGGTCAGAAGGGAATCCGTTCTCGCCTGGGTTAATAGGCGATGGGTTTAGCCAGAGTTGCTTAGCGAGTAGTCCGAGAAGAAAAGCGATAGGCAAAATAACACAAGCACATATCAGAAATTCTTTCCTCTTTTCCTTCGATAACTTCAAAAAGTACCAAAGTGCCAAAAAAGGGGAGAGGATCCACAAGTATTGTGCGCCGAAGACAGAGATAGTGTCCATAAATTAAAATGGGAGAGAGAAGGTCATCTTGTTATCACTAGGCTTTTCCCAGTGGCTCGTATCAAGTTTTATTTCTTTAAGCTCAGAGCCTTCTTTGAAGATGAGTTTCTGATTTTTCATCGCATAATCATAGATCTCTTTCGTGATTTTCACATCATCAATGCAGTAAGTGCGAATCTTCTCTATCTCACCTGACTTCCACCATTTGACGGCATCTAGGCCGTGGCCTGATTTCTTTTTACCTAACGTTCCCTCCGCAAGTTGGTCGAGCTTCATCCTGCGGCCGTAGGAGTCCTTTATTTCCTTGAGTATATCGAGGCTCTTTATTTTTACCAGGTCGCCCGGGTAGTACTTATTTAAAAGTGGGATATCGAAGTGGTCGGAGTTGAACCCAATAAGCATATCCGCCCTCTCAAGTATGGGCCAGAGATCTCCCAACTCTTCCTCGAGGTAAGAAGAATAGGAATCAGTCTCAGAATCGTGGATAGCGACAAGAGAAATATCAAGCATCGCTGGATCAGCACTGCCGACGTCACTGAAAATATTTCTCGTCTCTATGTCGAAAATAATCTTCCTCATTATTTAAAGAGCTTTATCCTCGGCGCGTCGAGAAAGTAGGCTTGCACTTTTCTTGGCTAACTCAAGCTTAAGAGAGGATACTGATCCTACAATCTCTTCCCCAGTCTTGAGGTCTTTGAGCTTATAGGTCTGGCTTCTTGCCTCATCTTCGCCAAGGACAATAATGTAAGGGATCTTGCGTTTATCGGCAATTTTGATCTGATCACCAACTTTTCTACCACTCCAATCCACTGCGATATAGAGTCCTGCAGCACGAAGCTCGTCTGCAAGTTGTCTCGCAGCAGCAAACTGTCCCTCCGAAATAACTGCAATGTAGATTTGAGTGCTTGAGTGGTATTCAGGTAAGAGTCCGTGTGTTTCCAGGAAATCTTTTATTGTTACATCACCAGCGCCAAAACCAACTGCTGGAAGAGATTCTCCACCAAAAAGTTCCGTAAGATTATCGTAACGTCCACCACCTAGGATAGAGCGGCTGTTTTCTTTGTTGGTATCAAAGAATTCAAAGACGACCCCAGTGTAATAAGCCTGCCCTCTTGCAAGTTCCTTATCGATAATTACATTCGTAATACCTCGGTCAGAAAGTTGCTGGATAACAGCTTTAAGATCGTTCCCTGTCCCAGTAGGGTAGTTAAGCCTTATCTCAAAGTCGCTATCACTTGCACCAAAATTTCGCATGATTCTATAAGCAACTTCTATTCCCTCTAAATCAGCTTGGATGTTTGAAATCCCGAAAATATCAATATTAAGCTGCCAGTGTTCGCGTAGTCTACCTCTCTGCGTTGCTTCATAACGGAAAAGATTGGGTATGGAGTACCAACGTAGTGGGTAGCCCAACTCCCTTTGTTTTGCTGCTACCATTCTCGCTACTGTTGGAGTCATCTCTGGGCGAAGTGTTACTTCACGACCTCCACGATCTGTAAATGTATATGTCTGTTTCTGAACTATCTCTTCTCCCGATTTTTCTGTATAAATTTCAGTGGGCTCTAGAATGGAAGCAGAATATTCCTCATAACCAAAGCTTTCCGTTGTTTTTCTCCAGACATTAAAAATGTAGTTTTGGATAAACTGGTCTTCGGGGTAGAAGTCCCTCACTCCTTTATATGGGGCTGTATCTAGCTTTGACATAAAGGTATTATACCCAAATGGCCGAGAAACCTCTAATACTTAATCTCTATAAAAACTTGGGAGAAACACCTCTTGAATGCCTTTATCGCTACAGAGAAGAACATCCGGAGCACAAGGACCTGAAGATGACTTATTTAGGTCGTCTTGACCCAATGGCTGAGGGTGTCATGCCGGTGCTAGCAGGGAATACAAAAGATAAAGAAAAGTATCTTGCTTATGACAAAACCTATGAGTTCGAGGTGCTCTGGGGGTTTGAAAGTGACACATATGACGTTCTCGGTAAGATTACAGAAGGCAAAACTCCACAGAAGTTGGAGAATAGAATATCTAATATTCTTAAGAATATTAGAATAAAGAAAACTCAGGAGTATCCGGCTTATTCATCGAGAACTGTTTCGGGAAAGTCTCTCTTCATGTGGGCTAGAGAGAATAAAATAGAGGAGATTGATATTCCAGAGAGGAGGATAAAGATATTTTCAATAGACCATGTGCACACTAGACTCGTAACAGGGAAAGAAATCTGGGAAGAAGTTTCGGCAAAAATTGCGCTAGTCCAGGGAGACTTCCGCCAAAAGGAGATTCTTAATCTCTGGCAGAACGCTATGTATGCAAGGCAGAAAGAAAATTTCCTTGTCTCAAAGTTCGTAGCCGATGTCTCAAGCGGGACATACATTAGAGGGCTTTCACAGGAGATGGGTAAGCTTCTGGGTACTGGGGCGCTTGCGTATAGTATAAAAAGGACGCGGGTGGGGGAGTATAAGTTAGAAAACTAGACAAACGAAAAGGCCAGGACATCCCAAATGATTCATCATCATCTGTAAGCGTCCTGGCCCATAGGGTGGTCTGACTGGTTTCATCCCAAGTGATTGTGCATCACCTGCAGGCGTCCTCGTCAGACAATATTTAAGGTGCAAAGCAGGGTTGAGGCGCTTTTTGGGTGGCCGTAGGCTCTAGGCCGTCGCCAGCCACCGCGGCCCTCCTCAACCCTGCTATATTAATATTAGCACACTATATAAAAGTTGTCAAGCATAACTTGACTAATTAAATTCTTAAATGTATTTTATGGCTTATATTAGCCCTATTTCTTCTGAGACTTGTTGCGTTCCTGCTGGGTGAGGAGGACTTTGCGGAGGCGGACGGACTTTGGGGTGATTTCAATGTATTCATCGTCATTCATAATTTCCATAGCACGTTCAATATCGAGTTTAAAAGGAGGGACGAGGAAAATACCTTCGTCAGATCCTGATGCACGCATGTTGGTGAGCTGCTTACCCTTGGTTGGGTTTACATACATATCCTCACCCTTGGAGGAATTACCTATCACTTGTCCAGCATAGACTTCATCCCCAGGTTCTACATAGAGCACTCCGCGCTGTTGGAGGTTATCGAGGGAGAAGGCGAGACACTTACCAGCTTCCATAGAGATCATAGCACCGACATCGTGGTGATCAATTTCGCCCGCATACTTTCTAAATCCGACAAAGCGAGATGAGAAGATGCCAAGACCTTTTGTAGCTACGACGAACTCTCCTTTGTATCCAAGGAGTCCTCGAGTAGGGGCTTCGAAGGTTAGGCGAGTTTGATTATTCTCACTTTTCATATCCATAAGTTGAGCCTTGCGAACTGTCAGCGATGAAATAATAGCGCCACTCATTGCTTCAGGCACGTCTATCACCACTTCTTCAAACGGTTCTGTCTTCACTCCATCTTCTTCCTTAAAAATTACTTTAGGTTGTGAGACTTGAAGTTCGAAGCCTTCTCGGCGCATGTTCTCACAAAGTATTGCAATATGAAGCTCACCACGTCCGTAGACTGTGTAGTAGTCGCTAGTCCCGAAGTCAACTTTTAAACCCACGTTAACCTCGAGTTCTTTCTCAAGCCTTTCTCTAATTTGTCGGCCGGTGACAAACTTACCTTCCTTACCAGCGAAAGGAGAGTTGTTCACAAGGAAGTTGAGGGAGATTGTGGGTTCGTCGACATTAATCGCTGGAAGGGGTTCTCCGTCAGCTGATCCCAAGATGGTATCTCCAATGAAAATTTCTGGAAGGCCTGCGATCATAACTACATCACCAGCTACTGCTTGAGTAGCTTCCTTTCTCTTAATACCCTCGAATGTAAAGAGTTTTGTGATCTTGCCTTTGTAGTTATGAGGTCCAAGATTAGTTTCGCCCTGAATTTGTTGCTTCACGAATACTTCCTGGCCATCCTTGATGATTCCTTCGTATACACGAGCAATAGCCATACGACCTAGGAAGTTGTCGTAAGCCAAGTTAAATGGCTGGAGACGTACAGGTACATCAAGATTTTGTATGGCGGGTGGTACGTGCTCGAGAACCGTGTCGAGGATAGGGGAAAGATCTTTACTTTCCTCACCCAGATTTCTCATAGCAATACCGTCACGGCCAATGGCATAGACAGTAGGGAAGTCGATCTGTTCATTATTTGCACCGAGTTCTAAGAAAAGTTCGAGCACTGCTTCGTGCACCCATTCTGGGCGAGCGGCTGGCTTGTCGATCTTATTGATAACTACAATTGGCTTAAGGCCGAGTTCAAGAGACTTTTTGAGTACAAAACGAGTCTGGGGCATTGGACCTTCTTGAGCGTCGACAATAAGAAGCACAGTATCAATAGAGCGAAGCACACGTTCTACCTCTGAGCCGAAATCGGAGTGTCCTGGTGTATCTACGATATTAATCTTTGTGGCTTCTTGCCCTGAGCTTGTCGAATGGGTATAGAAAAGGGAAGTGTTCTTGGAGTAAATAGTAATACCGCGTTCCTTCTCAAGAGCGTTTGAGTCCATACTTTCTCCTTCTTCGAACATACCATTCTGGCGCAAAAGAGCGTCCGTTAAGGTAGTTTTCCCATGATCCACATGGGCTATGATTGCAATATTTCGTATTTCCATAAAAAAGCGGCCTAGCGGCCAGGAGATGCTATTTAAACACAAATTCTATCTCTCTACAAGTTCTCCGTTACTAAAGACAAAGACGCGGGAGGTTAGAATGGTCGGCTCGACAGAAAAAGGCTGGTCTTCTTGGCGGTCTAGGTAACGCACCGTTATGACTCCGTTTGTAATACTTGCAGACTGGGGAGCTATCCTGTCACCGAGATAAATTGTGTTGGTGCCATCATAGTTTACTGGCCCGGAGACATATGCTCCCACGTGGATAAAGACTCCTGAACCTCCACCCATTCGCACTAGGAAGACCACTGTGTCATCCTTGCCATCAGCATTTATATCACCATAAGCATTCTGCTCTTCGAGAAGCACAATTTCTTCACCGGAATTAGTTTCGACCCGACTGTTTGAAAGGGTGTAGGAACCGTCGTCATACACATAAGTGGCATTAGAGGGATCGGGCTGGAAGTTTTCACTCTGCTTGGCAGATTTACCAGCATCAAGAGAAATTGAATTATCTTTTGTGAAGTAAAAGATTATAAGTCCGGCTAAGATAATTATGAGAGCGATGGTGAGAAACTTTTTCATGATATTTATATTTTATCACAATTAGCAAAACCAGCACCCACCTTACGGTTAGTGCTGGTCTTGCAAAGCGAGGCCTGCAATGAGAGAGACATCCGCTCTAAATTAATTTTGGTAATCTCGTTGAGGCTCATAAACTCATTAAGAACCCTATGATACGGGGTAAGGAAGCTCTCTCGTCCCGCTTGCGCAGGATTTATGCTGACCTACAATAATTTTCAGTTTCTTTAAAATCAAAATCAAACTCATCCATTGCATAACTTAGGGGATATCCTGTGGATTACTGTGAATAAGAATCCGACGTAAACTTCGTCTTACTATGTGATTAGCAGCTAACCTAAACAAATATGACAAGAGAAGAAGAAAAACAAGAGGCACAAGAAGGGATAAATAAAGCAGACCACGAAAAAGCCGAACACTTAGAGAAGTTAAGTGAAATAGCTAAAAAAACCGCAGATGAAAGTAAGGGAGAAGCTGAGAAATAGTATTCTTTCATTTGAAAAATAATTTATAAAGAAAGGCGGCCGCGCTATGCGCGGCCGCTGCCTATCGATCTCTGCCAAGGTCTCCATCGCCGAGGTTTGAGAAGGAATTGTCTTGATATTCGCGCTGTGTCTCAATCTCGCGTTTTCGCGCTATTTTCTGCGCGAGTTCGAGGTCGTGCACGCAGGGAATTCCTTCTTTCGCCGCATCCACACAATCGCAGTCGGCTTTGCCGACGCAATCTTCGAGGAGTTTGGGGCTGATTTTTCCTTTACTCATACAACACCTTCTATCCTAGTAGACCCGATCTCTCTTGAGCTCGGAAATACGCTTGGTCGGGCGCCACTCTTTCTCTCCTTGGCCAGAGAAATTCTGTCTGAACGCTCTCTCCTCGCAGCTGTCACTGCAATAGAACTGGTTGGAGCGTTCCTGTGGAACAGGCTGCCGACAGTCGACGTGGGTGCACTTTCCATCTGCTCGTTCTGGCATAGTTTTCTCTCCTTGTTGAAGTCCTATCTGAGGTTACACTAATTTGAATAAAATGAAAACTCGCTTAATTTCTTCGAAATGGAATACTCAGCTCCGCGACCAGGGCTCTCGACTACCGTCGCGGGTACTTTTCGATTTCGCTTCGCTCAATAACGAAAAGTCTTTCGAGTCCTTAAGGAAGTGAATAAATTCACTTCCTTTCGCGGAGCTGAATAAGACTAAAAAGTCCCGCGTTAAGCAGGACTCTTTAGTCTTATGAAACTCTCAGC
>JANLIM010000041.1 GCA_024654145.1 Candidatus Zambryskiibacteriota bacterium
AGAAAGACCTGGTTGATACAAAGAACACTGCAGAGCAGCTGGTCTACACTGCAGAAAAATCACTCAAAGACGCTCCTACAGTTCCAGAAGACATCAAGACTGCAGTGAATGCGAAGATAGATGCGCTCAAAAAAGAGAAGGATGGAGGCACTCTCGAATCAATCAAATCAGCAAGCGAGTCTCTTTCAACCGAGATGCAGAAGATCGGGGAATATATGAGCAAGAATCAGGCTGCATCTACAGAAGGTTCAGCTGAAGTAAAGCCAGAAGGAGAAGTTAAGGATGCGGAGGTGAAAGAGGAACCAAAAGAAGGCGAGACTCCTAATGCTTAATGACCCCACTTCGCTAAAGCTTCGAGGGGCAAGAGGATAATGAAAGACTACTACAAAATTCTAGGGATCGAGCGTAACGCTCCTGAAGAGGAGATTAAGAAAGCTTTCAGAAAGCTGGCGCATGTTTACCATCCCGACAAAGCGGGAGGGGATGAAGCCAAGTTCAAGGAAGCAAACGAGGCCTACGCCGTGCTTTCGGATAAAAAGAAGAGAGCTCAGTACGACCAATTCGGTTCATACGGCCCTTCGACCGGTTCGACAGGCTCAGGGCAAGGTGGATTCGATCCATCTGGTTTTGGTTTCGACTTCTCAGGCTTTGGACAAAGTGGATTTGATCCGGGAGATTTAGGTGACATACTCTCGAGCATGTTTGGCGGACGCAGAGTGCGTCGCGGTCGAGATATCGCAGTAGATATAGAACTTTCTTTTCAGGAATCGATTTTTGGCGCAGAGAGGAAGGTGGTTATTAATTCTAAATTTGTAAAACAAAAAGAAGTTGCTATAGCAGTGCCGCCCGGCATCGACGACGGGCAGATGATCCGTCTCTCGGGTATGGGTGAAATTCTTGAAGGAGGCCTGCCGGGGGATCTTTATGTTAAGGTGCACGTGAGGAAGCACCCATACCTTAGGAAGGAAGGCTTTAATCTCATCATGGATCTTTCAACAAAGCTTTCTGAAGTATTGTTAGGTGCTGAAAAGACAATTCATACGCTTGATGGTGAGATTACTCTCAAGGTTCCCGCAGGCACCAAGCATGGCACGATTTTAAGAGTAAAAGGTAGGGGAGTGCTGTACGCCCAGAGTATGAGCACCGGCAAAGCAGGACGTGGCGATTTGTATGCTCGAGTTTTAGTAGAAATTCCAGAAAAGCTTTCCAAAGAATCAAAGAAGCTTATTGAAGAGCTTAGGAAACAAGGGTTATAATAACTGAATGCCCAAATCTCAAGATAGAGGTGTAGAAATTCCCTCCACCCCTTTTGCATTTATATGGTACGCGATAAAGCCTTATAAGAAGTGGTTTTTTTGGTCGCTTTTTTTAGTCTTATTATCCGATGTCTCTGCCGGCTTGCAATCTTATGTGCTTAAAATGATTGTAGATAGAGCTAACTCTTACACGTTTGATAATATAGGCTATACAAGTTCTATTTTTCTATGGGTGCTTGCATATCCTTTTTTAATACTTGGTTCCGTTGGAGCCATAAGAGGGGGAGGATTTATCCTAAATTTTCTTACAATCAAATCTCGTATAAGAGCCACTAAGTCCTTGTTTGAATATCTCTCGCTTCACAGCCTCTCATATTTTAATGACCGATTTTCCGGAGCTTTAAGTGAAAAAGCTAATACAGTATCTCAAAATATTTCGCGCTTGATAAGTAGCGCAATTTGGAACATTTTCAGCTTTGTCGCATCACTTGTCGTAACTTTCGTTATTATGTACTCGGCTAACAAGCAACTCGCCTACACTTTCCTTGCGGGCATTGTAATATTGACGCCCTTTAATTTATTGCTGACTCGCCGTCAAGTTGGCCTATCTGATAAAGCTGTAGAGTTGGGTGCCAAATTACGCGGTTATATCATTGATACGATTACCAATATTGCTGCGGTGCAACAATACGCCAGAAGATTTCTTGAAATCAGTCGCTTAGATAAAGCGATGGAGGAATGGAGAGTCGCCGTATTAAGAAGCAATAATTTTAGAGAATGGGTTTTGGTTATCAATAATGTCATTGTTGCCGTATTTGTCGGCGGCATCATATTGTGGGCATTTTCTTTGTGGTCCAAAGAGCTTATAACCATTGGTGCTTTAGTGATGATTATCTCTTTGTCCCACAAGTTTATGAAAGATTTGTCTCATATAGGTCAGCGTATAAACGAGCTTATGGAATTTTATGGAGAAATGAAGAATGGTCTAAACGAGATAGTTCGTCCTCACGACATTATTGACAAGCCGAATGCCCAAAGACTCATTGTAGATGAAGGTAGGGCGACATTCGAGAATGTAACTTTCGCTTACTACAAAGATCCGAGACTAGTTTTTAAAGACCTTTCGTTTGAAGTTAAGGGTGGAGAAAAAGTGGGGGTAGTTGGGACAAGTGGGGCTGGGAAGACTACTTTAGTGAAATTGCTTTTACGACAGCACGATATTTTAGGTGGTTCCATTCGTATCGATGGTCAAGACATCCGTGAAGTGACTCAGGAGAGTTTGCGGGAAAATATTTCTATAGTGCCGCAGGAGCCAATGCTCTTTCACCGTACTATTCGTGAGAATATCATGTATGGAAAGCTGGATGCGACTGAAGAAGAGATGATAGAAGTGGCCAAAAAAGCACAAGCCCATGATTTTATAGAACAGCTACCACAAAAGTATGATTCGATGGTTGGTGAGCGTGGGGTAAAGCTTTCTGTCGGACAGAGACAGCGCATAGCTATTGCCAGGGCGTTTCTAAAGAATGCCCCAATACTTATTCTTGATGAGGCCACAAGCGCGCTTGATAGCGAGAGTGAAGTTGCGGTGCAAAAGGCGCTCCAAGCGCTCATGGAAGGTAAGACTGTTTTTGCTATCGCGCACAGGCTTTCGACGCTGCGAGAGATGGATAGGATATTGGTATTTAAGGACGGGCAGATTGCCGAGGATGGCACACATCGGACCCTACTTAAGAATAAGGAAGGAGTTTATTCTTCTTTCTGGAACCACCAGGCGGGTGGATTTATTAAGGATGAGTAACTAATCTATCTAACGAATCATACAGGTTTCTATTCTATAGACTCATTCTCACGAATGAGAGAATGAAGTATAATGAAATTATGAAAGAAAAGGAGTTAGAAAGAATATTGAAGGCATTGGCGAACAGAAGGCGTCTAGCGATCATTTCCTATTTACGTAAAAATAAGGAATCAAGCGTGGGTAATATAGCGGCAGCAATTCACTTGTCTATGAAATCAACTTCGAGACATCTCGTAGTTTTGGCTGGTGCTGACATTCTCGATAGGGAACAGCGAGGGCCAGAAGTTTACTATAAAATTAACACTGCTGTACCGAATGTGTTCCAACCAATATTAAAAGGCTTGTAGTTTTACCCTTACTCTCTCATTCTCACGAATGAGCGAATGATGATAATGAGAAAGAGCGCTGGTCAGGCGCTCTTTGAGGTTATTTATTGACCGATTTAGGTTTCATCTTTGTGCTCGTGGTACTGATGCCACAGCTCCTGAAATTCAGGGCATGTGGTCAGTAACTCTTGAAGCGTTCCAGACGCGATGATTCTTCCACCACTAAACATGTAGATGTGGTCGAACATTGGAAGAAGATGCAACCGATGTACCGAGGAAACGATGGTCTTGTCTTGGAACTCTCTGAAGATGTTCCTGTAGACTCTCATTTCCGTTGCTGCATCGAGTGAGCTTGTCGGCTCATCAAGAAGAACAATGTCCTTATCGTGACAAGCGAGTAACCCTCGAGCCAGCGCAAGACGCTGTTGTTCTCCCCCAGAAAGATTGACCCCTTTTTCTTTGATTGAGGAGTCAAACTTCTTGGGGAGACGCTCTACAACATCAGTAAAGCATGCCATGTCGGTGAAGCATCGCACGAACTCAATGTCGTGGTCAGCACCCATGGTGATGTTCCAGTTGATGGTGTTGGCAAAGAGGTCTGGCTTTTGCGGTATAAGCGTTGCCCCGCGACAGATTCCTCTGAAGCCTTCCCTTATTTCTTTTTCATCAACCTCGAGATTGAAGCCCGAGGCATGAAAGAGATCAATCATCACAGAAAAGAGTGTTGACTTGCCGTCCCCGCTCCTTCCGATGACCGCGTACTTCTTGCTGTGTTCCAGAGAAAAGGAAAGGTCATCGAGATGAAGCTTCTCGTTGTTTTCGCCTTGGTAAGCGAAATTGAGACCTGACACTCTTAGGCGTTCCCATTTCGCTGGAAGCACGTGGTTCGTGAAGTTCTCGGTTTTGAAGTCTGAGGTCAATTCCTCGGAATTCATAATGCGAGATTTCCTCTTGATCATGTCGCTGTAATCGCTGGTAAACCGGAAGAACAGCTCGCTTACCCGATCAAGGTATCTGATGAGGATAAAGAATGTCCCCACCATAATCCCTTGAGTTGCGCCGAGGTTCTGCCAGAAGTACACAGCTAGTACGAGAATGGTCATGATGGTACAGCACATGTTGGTGAGAAACCATTTGTACTCGTTCAAACGTTGATTGCGTTTGAAGAGTTCGTAAGGTTTCTCCACCTTATGCATGATGGCCTTGAAGACAAGCTTCTCGACCCGCAGGATGATTACCGTTGAGATGTTTGAGATAGCGTCGAAAACGCTCTCCGAAATCTGGTTTTCCGATTTGTTCAGCTCTTTGTACTGGGGAATCATGATTCGGTTGAATCGCACTGTTATCCAGATCGAAACAGCGAGCATCGTAAGTACCACCACCGCAGCAGACCAACCGCCGAAGTAGATGAGCATCACGAGACTTACCGTGAACTGAACGAATCCCCATATCGGAATGAACGAATCTTCAGCGAACGAAAAGAGGGCTTGCGTTCCTTTCTCGATTTTGTCGATTGTGTCACCAGAGTGATGGTCCACATGCCACTCCATTGGGAGCGTCATGACGCCTTTCATCAGGAATCGCCTGTAGTTCAGGCGCACCTTGAAGGCGTTGTTACGCTCGATGCAACGAGCCGGACCGTGAAGCGACCAGAAAATCAGTTCGAAAACGAGTGTGAGCGAGAGGAGGCCAATGAGCATTCTGAAGTTTCCACTCGTAATCCCTTCCTGCTGGACGGTGTTCATCATCCTGGCGAATACCAAAGGCCCGCCAATCATGGGGATGATATTGGCCACTATAAACATAATCCAATACCAAACTACCTTGTCTCGGCTACCCTCTGAGTACTGCCAGGTCTTGCCGAATAGATAGAGAAGCGGATTTTTATCCTCTTCTATTTTTCGGTTCACAAGGAGACCAGGTGCAGATTTTAGTTTCTTAAGCTTAGCCATCAGTTTTTCTAGACTTTCTGCCAATTCATCCATCAGCTTCTCCTTTGCCTGTCTCGAGTCTATCGAGAGATGTGTGAGTGAGTGTCAAAGAACGTATAAAGAACAAAACAGCGTGCCGACGGCACGCTGTTTCAAGGATTCAATTTTGAGGAGAATTAAATGCTTACAACAACATGCCACTCTGATACAGAGGTTGCGCCAAGTGAGCCCACGAAATTACGTGAGTTCTGGTGTGTATTAAGTTGTGGCATGATGTTTGTCATGGCAAAAAACATTATACATAAAATATATCCTAGGTCAAGGTTATTTCTAAAATCCCTTTGAATTGCTATTATATGAGCCATGTCATCAAAGAAAGTCCTTCTATCGGGCGTTAAGCCCACTGGGCGGCCGCATGTCGGCAACTATTTTGGCGCCATGAAGCAGTTTGTGGAGCTGCAGGGCAAATTTGAGAACTACATCTTCGTAGCGGACTTGCACGCCCTCACGACTGTGCAAAGCAGGGAGGAGATGGAGGAGAACACTGTTGGGGTGCTCTTGGACTATATGGCCATCGGTTTGGACCCGAAGGACGTTACAATCTACAAGCAGTCGGATGTGCCTCAAGTTGCGGAGCTTACATGGATCTTCAGCTGCCTCACGACCATGCCGTACCTTATGCGGGCGCACGCTTTTAAGGATGCGGAGGCCAAGAATAAAGAGATTAATGTCGGAGTTTTCAATTACCCTCTGCTGATGGCTGCTGATATTCTTTTGCCTGGAGCAGATGTCGTGCCAGTCGGACAGGATCAGAAGCAGCATGTCGAGATTGCCCGTGATACAGCAGAGAAATTCAACCGAGTATTCGGAGAGACTTTTAAATTACCAGAAGCCATGATCCTCGAAAGTGTTGCCACTGTGCCGGGTACTGATGGTCGCAAGATGAGCAAGAGCTACGGCAATACAATTCCACTTTTTGCTACTGATGAGGAGATTGAGAAGGCGGTGATGAGCATCGTGACGGACTCTGGCTCTGACATTCCTGAGAATGTCTACGCTATCCATTCACTTCTTCGAGATAAAGAGGAATTGGACGCAATGTATGCGGCAAACAAAGGTCAGTACAAGAAGTTGAAGGAACTACTTATCGAAGACCTCAAGACGTTGATTACTCCAATGCGGGAAAGAAGGCAGGCGCTTGAAGAAGATAAATCTGCCGTGCTCGAAGTGCTTAAGGCTGGTGGCAAAGTAGCTCAGAAGCGCATAGAAGAAAAAATGGAGGAAGTGAGAGAAAAAGTCGGTTTAAAATTATATTAAATGATCAAAGCAACTCATATAAAAGATATTGGTGTTGAGGCTGGGGAAACCGTGATTGTTCAGGGATTTGTGCATGCGCTCAGGGTGCAGTCAAAGATTATTTTCATGGTCGTAAGAGATATTACAGGACTTCTTCAGGTTGTGGTCACTCTTGATAACAGCCAATTTGAAATAGCAAAGAACATTTCACTCGAGTCTGTAGTGAGAGTTACAGGCTTGGTCAAGGAATCAGTTCAGTCACCCGGAGGGTATGAAATCGAGCCAGTTACTACGATTGAAGTTCTGTCAGTTGCGCATCCGGAACTTCCTATACCAGTGGTGGTGAAAGGAAACGACGAAGAGACAGAAGCGCCCACCCGCTTTGATTACCGTTGGCTCGATCTTCGGAAGCCTGAGAAAGCTAAGATATTTAAAGTTTGGACAGAGTTTGAGAAAGGTTGGAGAAAATACTGGGACGAAAACAATTTTATTCAGCTTTATCCTCCTGCTTTTATGTCCACTCCTTCGGAGAGTGGGGCGGATGTTTTTGAAGTCAAATATTTCGACCGCAAGGCTTACTTGGCTCAATCACCGCAGTTCTACAAACAAATGGCAATGTCTGCAGGGTTTGAGAGGGTCTTTATGGTTTCTCCGGTCTTCCGCGCTGAGGAGTCATTCACTACGCGCCATATGACTGAGTTTACCGGATGGGACTTCGAAGTGTCTTACATAGAAAGCCATCACGACATTATGGATTTTGAAGAGGGGATGATTGTCTCTGGCTTTGAGCAGCTTAAAAAGGCTTTTCCTGATCTGAATATCACGATTCCAAGCCGTCCGTTTCCGAGAATTACCATGGTGGAGGCGAAGGAAATTCTCAAGAAGCTTGGCGTGCCTTCAGGAGAAGAACATGACCTTTCACCGGAAGAGGAAAGATCAATTTCGGAGTATGTACAAAAAGAGCATGGGCACGAGTTCGTGTTTATCACTGAGTACCATAAATCTAAAAGCGCGTTTTATCATATGCGATTAACAGATGACCCTGAGCGAAGTCGAAGGGCGGATTTGTTATACAAGGGCATTGAAGTGACAACTCTGGCGCAGCGCGAGCATCGCCCTGAAATTCTCGAGCGGCAGGCTATTGAGAAGGAGATGAACTTAGAACCTCTTAAAGATTACTTGAATTTCTTCCGCTACGGCTGCCCACCGCACGGTGGCGCTGGTATTGGGCCAGGCAGGTTTATCATGAAAATCCTTGACCTACCTAATGTTCGTGAAGCTACTTATCTACCAAGAGACGTAAAAAGGTTGAATCCGTAAGATGAAAATAGAATTTGCTTACGATCCAGAAAAGGATGTGGAGAATTTTATTAAAACTTTAAAGTCGACAACAGATCAAAGTCTTACTAATTTTCACAAGCAGTATATTGAAGAGCAGGGAGAAAATTTTGATCCTGATAATGTAAAGAGTTTTATACTCGGCCACTTGTCAGGAGTTAATGTGTTGGAAGTCGTTTCAAAGATTGAAGATGAATGGAGGCCAATCGAACAGGGCTTTATTGAGAGGTGTGAAAAGATATTTGGCATTAAGTATCCTTTGGAAAAAATTAGTGCGTATTTAACTACAAACAACCGCTGTTCCTATAATACAAAAGGAAACTACTTTTTCGTTTACTTACATAACAAGAAATCTAACAACCCAAGTATAATGCATGAGATATTCCACTTTTATACGTACTATACTTTTTATGAAGAACTTATGTGGAAAAGTGTTTCAAGAGAAAAGTATGAAGATATTAAGGAGTCTTTAACAGAGCTTTTAAATTTAGAGTTCTCAGATCTAATGAACGGCGCTACAGACTGGGGCTATCCTCAACATCAAGAAAAGCGAGCTAAAGTGCGTAGTATATGGATTTCTGGTAAGAATATTAATAAAGTAGTTAATGAGTTAATAAATTAAAATGCCAGAAGTAATAGTTAGAGAATATTTACCAGAGGATAGAGCACAGATTGAAAAGTGTATTTTCGAGCTACAGGAGGATGAGTTCGCTCGTAGGCCGCACTTCTGGTCTAATCCTGAGGAGGTTCGTGGTGTGTATATGGATAGTGTTTTGAAATCGATCGATTCTAATAACTCTAAAATTTTTGTTGGACTTATTGAGGGTACGGTAGTTGCCTGGATGGTAGTAAGAGCTATTACCGAAGATGCACAAAGCCCTAACATTGCATTAAAAAGCTATGGCTATATACCGGAACTTGCAGTGCTTAGGGAGTATAAAGGCAGGGGAGTGGGGAAGGCTTTAATGAACAAGGCTGAAGAGTTTATAAAGTCGAAGGGTTTAGAATGGATAGAGCTTGATGTAAGCGAAGGTAATGGGGCATTAGACTTTTATTCAAAATCTGGGTACAAACCTAAAAGTATTCGCATGGAAAAGAAATTGGATTTATAAAAAGAAACCCGCCGCCGATCGCGACGACGGGCTTCGTCGTGCTAATCGGGGCGGGTACCAGGTACGAGCTAGTTGATCGTCAAGCACCTGTCCGAAATGTCCCAGCCAGTGAGCGCGTTGCCGAAGCGACGCTTCAACTTGTCGGTCACCTTGTAGACGAACTTCTGGAGAGTCTCGCCCTCGTCCATCTGATAGGCAAACACGATGGCGAGATCGTTCTTCGAGCAGCTGCGCACAGCGAGGAACTTGACCTTGCCACCGGCCTCCTCTTTGAGTTCGGCGGCGAGCTCCGCGAGTGATTGCGGGGTAAAGTACTCCTTACTGAACTTGAGCTGACCGTTGACGAGATTCTCGTGGTCGGTAATCGTAGCCATTCAACACCTCTACTGAAGGAAGGGAACAGAAGTACATCAACTGTTGATGCACTTCTAAATGATATCATTTTTTAACTTGAATGTCAAGAATAAAAAGAAAAAGTTATTCTTTTTATTCTACAGATGAGCTTAATATTAGCCATATAATAAGGAAAAATGGCAAGTAAAATGGATTGACATGGAGGACCCATTTTGCTAAGATAAGTGCTGTTAAATCAGATAGGGCGCCTGGT
>JANLIM010000057.1 GCA_024654145.1 Candidatus Zambryskiibacteriota bacterium
AGTAAACTCACCTGGCGCCGAAGCCCAAGGGCCCAAAGATCCAAAAGCCTAAACTTGCGAGAGAACCTGGCGGCCCGCGTCCCACCAGATCGGAGCCGCCACCGAGCGGGCGCCCACGCGCCAGCCGCCGTCGCCGGCGTTCCAGTCCGCGCTGACGGCCCAGAGGTTTCCATCATTCCCCCGAAGGTAGAAGATGAACCACTCCGACGAGCCGCGATTGGCGTCGAGGAACGCGCGGAACTGAGACACGCTCGTCTCAGCCTTGTCCCCAAGCTCGGCCAGGATGGGTGCATCGAGCGAGTCCTTGGTGAGTTTCCTCACCGCGAGCTCGCCCGCAGCAACCGCCGCCACTTCGAGACCGTAGAACTGGGTCTCGAAGTTCGAGCCCGCCGACACCACGCCCGCTTCCGCGAAGTACTCCTTGGAAGTGATGGTGGTCGGCTGGGCGGTGATGCGCACGGTGCGGAGAAGGGTGAGGATCGTCTCGAAGACGATCTTGCCCTCGCCACCGATGAAGCGGAGGAAGTTGTCCCACCCACCCATGCGGTTGATGCAAGCTTCCGACTGACCCGTCGTGAGATCGTTGTATTTGGCCATGTGGCCCTCCTGCGACTGAAAGCCGCGGATTTCCCACTGCCCGTGGGTTTAGGGGCCTGGCAACTGAATGCCGCCAGGGCTTACTATCTTTTTACATCATACACCTAAACTAGACTTTTGTCAAGGACTTTCTATTTAATGGCTTTAAACCTAAGCTATTAACATGTCTGCCAAAATCCTAGCAATTGATCCAGGTTTTGACCGCTTGGGGATGGCTGTTTTGGGAAGCGAAAAAGATAAGGCTACTCTCCTATTCTCTGACTGCATCGTTACAAAGAAAGGAGACGTACATAGTGAACGTCTATTAGCTATTGGCTCACGAGTGAGAGAAATAATTGAGGAATGGAAGCCTGTGAGTCTCGCTATTGAAACACTTTTCTTCAACCAGAACACCACTAGCGCTCTGGCAGTGGCGGAAGCGCGAGGGGTGGTGCTCTATGAAGCTTCCCGGGCAGGGCTTTCCGTTTACGAATACTCTCCTCAGGCTATTAAAATTGCTGTAACAGGTTACGGTAAGGCAGACAAGCTCCAGGTTGAAAATATGGTGAGAAAACTTATCAAAATTCCCATTCAGAAAACAAAAATGCTTGATGATGAGCTTGATGCGATAGCGGTGGGGATTACTTACCTTGCAACCCAAATGGGTATCTGATAGAAATAAGAGCATTCAAATTTAAAAATAACAGATTATTCTAAAAATGAACGACGACGATATTAAAATCCCTGAAGAAGAAGACCTCGACGCTGACCTCCCACTCGATGATGACTTGGATGCGAAGAAGAAGCCCCTCGCAGAAGACGAGGAGGTAGAGAGTATTGATGAATTAGCTGATGAGGAACTCGAAGAAGAAGAGCCTTTCGACGACGTGAACTTAATCTAGTCTTCTATTTCAATTTTGAGAAAGCGGTGTTTGCCTATACGGTAAACGCCGTTTTCTATTTCTTTGATAGAACCCGATTTATTAAGCCTATTGAACTCAGTCTTGGAAGCAACAATTTTGTGTTCGAGAAGTGTATCAACTAACGGAGTGCTGGCTTTAACCTTGGCTATAGGTATATCTTTAGGAACGCCTTTATTTGAAAAAGTTTCAGTAAAATCCTTTTCTGCATTAGATGCAGCTACTTCGCCATGGTAGATGGCGGTGATTTCGTGAGCCAGGCGCATCTTCATATCCTTGGGGTTATGCTTACCCCCCGAGAGCTTCTTCTCCATCTCTTCTATCTCAGAAAGAGGAGTGTAGGTAGCGAGCTTGAAGTATGCCGGCATCACTTCATCAGGAAGAGACATCACCTTGCCGTACATCTCGCTTGGCGCGTCTGTGATAGCGATGTAGTTGTCGAGAGACTTGCTCATCTTCTCTTTGCCGTCTGTGCCTGGGAGGATTTCCATCGACATGACAGCTTGTTCTGGAGCATTGTTTGCCTTCATAATGTCGCGGCCTATAAGCATATTGAATGTCTGATCTGTGCCTCCGATTTCCAAGTCACATGAACCGTAAATTTGAGAGATAACATAGGAATCTATACCTTGAAGTATGGGATACATCATTTCGTGAAGATAAAGCTCCTGCCCATTCTTAATCCTCTCTTGGAACATGTCCCGCTCTATAAGGCGTGAATGTGTGAGATGTTTTAAACTCCAGAGAAAGTTTGCAAGGGTGATGACGGAGACTTTGTCCTTCAACTCAGGATTCTTAATCTGCATGCGGCTTTGTTCAAAGGCGATGGCCTTACCCACAAATGAGTTCGGTGGAATGGGCACCTTGGTTGTCTTACCTCCCGTGGTGATGTCCATATTGATTTTATAGTCTTCAGGAAGGTTGAGGTCTGTAATGTTGGTAAACCAATCTGAATTCTTGATCCAAGAGAAGACATCTGGCTCTGTACGTAAAATCTTCCCCATCTGTTCTGTGTAAGTGAGGACGTTGGTCTCTATCTCTGCCTGTTCTAGCTCCGGGCGAACTTTAGACCTACCTGTCGGGTCACCAATCTTGGCGGTAAAGTCACCAACGATGAAAACTACCTTGCATCCAAAGTCCTGGAACTGCCTGAGTCGGCGCAAAACAACAGCATGCCCAAGATGGATGTCTGGTCGGGTAGGATCTACGCCAAGCTTTATGATGATGTCTTTATCGTATTGCCCTTGGGACTTCTTCAAAAGCTTATCTTTGAAGCTTCCATCCGGGTCAATAAAGGTGCCGACACCGCGAGAAAGTAGCTCTGGAACGTCTTTATTCATGGAAATATCTTAACATATGGTAAAATTAATATTCTGATGACCCGTTCGACTACGCTCAGGGTCATGGTGAGTAACATCGAACCATGAAGAAATTTAGGGTTAGGTTAAAAAAATTATGGCGCAAAGCCAAGCATTCCAACCACTTCCTAGCTATTGCGGCGGTTGCTTTAGTTATTGGAGGAATTTTTATACTCTGGATAGCATCATTACGCATACCCTCCCTCGAAAGTATTCCTGAGAGACGTATAGACCAGTCCACCAAGATTTATGACAGGACCGGTGAGGTTTTGCTCTATGATATGAGTAAAGACGTCCGACGCGAGCCTGTCGCTTTCGAGAACATCTCTGACTATGCCAAAGCGGCCACTGTCGCTATCGAAGACAAGGACTTCTACTCCCACAACGGATTCGTTTTAAGCTCATTTTTGAGAGCAGTTATTGCAAATCTGACAACTGTTTCTTTCAGCCAAGGCGGTTCGACCATTACCCAGCAGGTGGTTAAAAACTCAATACTCACCAACGACAAAACTCCCACAAGGAAGCTTAAAGAGCTTATCCTCGCCCTTAAGTTGGAAAAGGTTCTTACCAAAGAAGAGATTCTTTCTCTTTATCTAAATGAAATCCCTTATGGAGGAACTATTTATGGTATTGAAGAAGCCTCGCGCAGCTTCTTCGGCAAGAGTGCTTCTGATGTGACATTAGCTGAAGCGGCTTACCTTGCCGCCATTCCCCAGGCGCCTACATACTACTCACCATATCGTTCACACCGTGCCGAGTTAGAGGAGAGGAAAAACTTAGTGCTCTCTGAGATGTTAGAAAACGAGTTTATATCCCAGGAACAGTTTGATAATGCCATGCAAGAGGTAGTGGAATTCAAACCGAGGGAAAATTCAGCCAATATTAAGGCCCCCCACTTCGTCTTCTTCGTTATGGAATTCTTAAGATCTAAATATGGTGAGGATAGTCTTGAGAATGGTGGATACAAAGTTATTACCACTCTTGATTATGACATCCAAAGAGAAGTAGAAGCTCTTGCTTTGAAATATGGCGAGACAAATCAAGAAAGGTTTAACGCCGACAACAACGCTGTTGTTGCTATAGATCCCAAAACTGGAGAAATATTGTCTATGTCTGGTTCCAGGAATTATTTTGACGAAGATATAGACGGTAACTTCAACGCATCCACCGGACATAGGCAACCTGGTTCAACCTTTAAACCATTTGTATACGCCACCCTTTTTAACAAAGGATACACTACGGAGACTTTACTTTGGGACGTGCCTACACAATTCTCAACCTCTTGCGCTAGAGACAATTTTGTAGTCGATGACATATGTTACGCTCCCGGCAACTATGACGACAAGTTCCGCGGCCCTATAACAATTAGAAATGCGCTCGCTCAATCTATAAACGTCCCAGCAGTTAAAGCAGTCTATCTCGCTGGAGTTAAAAGTTCTGTTAAGTTAGCTCAAGATCTTGGTATAGAAAGCCTTACAGATACTCGTAATTACGGCCTTTCTATAGTTCTTGGAGGTGGCTCTGTCTCACTTCTTGATATGACAGCCGCTTATTCTGTATTTGCAAACGACGGTATGAGGAACCCTTATACGCCTGTGCGTTGGATAGAAGACGGGCAGGGAAACATTATAGACAAGCACAATCCTTTCCCTATACGAGTACTGCCAGAGCAGACTGCTCGGCTTATTAACGATGTTTTATCTGATAACGTAGCCCGTACACCAGGTTTTGGCGCAAACTCCACCCTATACATACCGGAACGCCCTGTGGCGGTCAAAACTGGTACCTCTAACGACTACCACGACGCCTGGATCATAGGCTATGCTCCGAACCTTGTAGTGGGCGCCTGGGTGGGTAATAACGACAACACCCCCATGGCTAGGAAGGTTTCAGGACTTATCGTATCTCCTCTATGGCGAGACATTATGGATGAAGTACTACCAAGTTTTCCTTATGAATCTTTTGTAGAGCCGAATCAAGAAGATTTCACACAACTAAAGCCAGTTCTCCGAGGAGAAACAGGTGGTGTGGCGCACTCAATACTACATTGGGTGGATAAAGATAATCCTCGCGGAGCTGTTCCAAACAATCCTGGTAACGACTCTCAATACCTATACTGGGAATACGGCGTCAGTAGATGGGTAAGCTTAAGTGGTTATGGCGCACCACCTCCTCCACAACCAATAGATTTTCTTAATCCCGAACCTCAGCCACAAGACCCAGGCTTCATCCCAGTTCCAGAACCAGGTCCAGGAGTGTTTTAATTATTTATAGAAAATTCTTAAAATATTAATTTTATAAACTTCCTTAAGTTCTGTTCTAATTAGGTCTTCCTTCAATCTTATTTCGTTCTTTACAGCTTGGGACGCAGTGATTTCAAGCACCCCTTCTTTAAGGTTAATGTTTTCTGGAGACAGTGTCGCTCCAGTCCTTTCTTTGACTACACCTATAACACTTCCTTTGAGAGCTGTGTCTTTATTTAATAATTTTGAAAACCTTTCAAGGAGAGAGGTGAGATTGTACATGAACTATGACTGGTTCATCGGCATGACGAGGTAGAGGAAACTTGTGTCCCCCACTCCTTTGATAATAATAGGTTTAGCTTGACCGCTGAAGCTGAGAGAAATGCTGTCTGTGGTAATAGACTGGAAGCAGTCTGTGAAGTAACGATGGTTTACATTGATAGAAATATCTTCTCCTTCAAGAACTGATTCTACATTCTGCACACTCTCTCCCACTGTAGAATTTTTGGACTCAATCTCAAAGCGCTTATCTTTAGGAGAGACTCTTAGAGAAAGCTGGTTGAAGGAATCAGAGAAAATAAGGCTAGTTTTAAGGGAATTTATAAGGTCTTGTTTTAAAACCACCGCAGATGTGGTGGATTCTTTAGGAATAATTTGACGATAATCAGGGAAATTACCTTCTATGATACGGGAAGTGAGATAGATTCCATTGGAGCGAAGTGCCATCTGATGTTCTTCTATAGAAATTGAAATTTCTTCCTCCCCACGGTCAAATATTTTTATAATTTCAAGTGCATTCTTTTGTGGAATGAGGATTTGTTTGAAGTGGGGTACTTTTTTTATCTTAATATTCTTCTCAGCTAGGCGGAATGAATCAGTAGCGGCAAAAGTAAGAAATTCTCCTTCGTGGGTTATAGAGATACTTGAGAGTTCTGGTTTAATACTTCCAACAGCGGCTGAGTATATTACTGAGCGGATGCCGAATACTAAGTCCCTAGCTGGGATAGAAAAGTGATTATCTTCTTTAATCTCTGGAATAAGTGGGAAATCTTCACTTGGAAGGGTTTTGATACTTGTTTTAGTTGCTTTAGTTTTAATATCCAATACCTGGCTCTTGGTAGAGAGGGTGATATTACGGTCTGTAGAGAGTGAGGAGACAAAAGAAGTGATGATATGGGCTGGAACCACTACAATACCTGGTTCTGTCACCTTAACTGGCACAGAGACAGATATACCAAGATCAAGATTAGTAGCTTTAACAGTTAAAATATTATCTTTAGCATCCAAGTAAAATCCTGAGAGTACGGGTA
The DNA here is from genome assembly GCA_024654145.1 of Candidatus Zambryskiibacteriota bacterium. GTDB lineage: Bacteria > Patescibacteriota > Minisyncoccia > Phycocordibacterales > Zambryskibacteraceae > UBA5004. Next base: position 6,408 of record JANLIM010000057.1, read on the forward strand.
AGCTCGCATTCCTCCCCACTATCTTATCCGCCTTTATAAGAGCTTCTTCTAACTGTTCTTTAATAGCTTCTATTTTCATATATAAAATTTATTACTTCTATTATAGGTGTTTATATGTGGAAAACCTTTTAAATGAAGCTATTGTTGAGTTTATTGAGATTCTTAGATTAATTGGGTGGGGATAAGGAACCTTTAAATCATAATTTCTGAAAAGGTAGTCCCCTATCTTTTCAGTCCCACACACCTTATTAACATTATTTCCTATATATTTCCACATGTTCTACACAGTTATAAGACCACGTATTTGATTAATTTCCTCAAGTAAATTTTGGTCTTGTTTGAGGTCAGTTTTAATTTTTTCACAAGAGTGGATGACAGTTGTGTGATCTCTTCCACCCAATTTTTGTCCAATTGCAGGATAAGAGATATTAAAGTCCTCTCGCAAAATATACATAATGATTTGGCGGGGACGAATTACCTCTTTATGTCTCGTTTTCTCATAAATACTCTCTTCTTTGATATTGAAGAAGTCTGCGATGATTCTTACCACATCTTTAACAGCTACAGTTTTCTTTGGTTTTATATTGTTTTTAATATAATTTCTAACATCTACCATAGAAAGTTCTTTGCCTTTAAGCTCAGCTTGGCAAAGTAGAGAGTTAACAGCACCTTCAAGCTCACGAATGTTTCCGTTTATAGAGTGAGCAAGGTAATCAATTATTTCAGGAGAGAGCACAATCCCTTGTTGTACAGCTTTAGCAGATATAATAGCTATTCTTGATTCTTTGTCTGGCGCAGGGATGTCCACTGTCATACCAGCTGCTAAGCGCGATTTAAGCCTATCCTCAAGACCAGTGATAAAGTGTGGGTGCTTATCTGAAGAGAATATAATCTGCCTATTGTTGTCATAAAGAGTGTTAAAGAGGTGGAAAAGCTCTTCTTGAAACTTCTGTTTGTCGGAGAAAAACTGTATGTCATCTACTATCAGTACATCATATTTCCTGTATTTCTCCTTAAATACGTTCATTTTTTGGTTTTGGAGGGCATTCATACAGTCCTGGCCGAATTGCTCTGATGTCATGTAATAAACTTTCTTACTGGGAGTTGTGGCCTTCACGTGGTTACCTATAGCTTGGATAAGATGGGTCTTGCCGTGCCCTGTAGAACCGTAGATGAAGAGAGGGTTATACATGATGCCAGGCTTTTTAATCACAGCCTGAGCCGCTGCATGAGCTAGTTCGTTAAATGGACCAATTACAAAGCTTTCGAAGGTGTAGCGCGGGTTAAGATTGTCATCTTTGTTAACCTCTACCTCAGGAAGAGGAAGTTCTTTGGTACCAACTTCCTTTTGTACACGGTCGTCTCTACGCCTGGACTCCTCTTTATTCACCACATATTCAACAGCGTGCACAGAACTTTCAAGGTTTCTTAGACTACGAAGTATCATATTATGGTACTTCGTCAGAAGCCACTCTTTTACAAAGGCATTAGGTACAGAAAGGACTATTACTCCCCCATCTTCCTTAACAATACGAGTATCTTTAAACCAAGTTGTGAAATTTGCGTTAGAGATTCCTAGTTCCATTTCCACTAATACTTTTTGCCAGAGTTGTTTGTAATCCATTTGTATTTTGTTGCTTACAGTATAGCCTTTGAAAGCGAGATAAAAAGCTTGTAATACAGCCAAAAAGTGTTTATAATGTGTTTATAACCTGTTAGTAAAAAATGTCTACAACATACCAACCAAAGAAGCGCAAGAGGGCTCGCAAACACGGGTTCCTTTCTCGCCAGAAGACTTCTACCGGCAAGCGTACTATCCGTGCCCGGAGGCGCAAAGGCCGCTCCAAGCTCGCTGTTTAGATGAACCATTTTTATTTACGCACGAAACCTTCCCCTACAGTCCGTATAATTATATCTGTTTCCAAAAAGGTTTCTAAAAAAGCGGTAACTAGGAACACAATCAAGCGTCGTGTACGTGCTGTCATGAGTAAAATAAAAAAGGACCTTAAACCAAGAGAATTTCTTATAGTAGCAAAACCTAGTGCAGAAAATATTAAAGGCAAAGTTCTAGAGAGCGAAATAAAGTCGTTAGTTGTAAGTTGGCTATTGTAGGTTATGATAATGTGATGTCAGCAATCTACCACACGTTTTTTTATGACCCAATATATAACTTTCTCATCTTTTTGTTCCAAGTTTTCCCTTGGGCAGATGCAGGTATTATTGTTATCCTACTTACAATAATAGTGCGCCTGGCTCTCTTCCCACTTTCTCGTAAAGCGGTGCTAACACAGGTCAAAATGGCCGAGATTGGACCAGATCTTACCGAGATCAAGGAGAAATATAAGGGAAATTCGGAGGAGCAGGCTCGCCGCACTCTCGCTTTATACAAGGAGCGTGGAGTCAATCCTTTTTCCGGCATTCTCGTGATTATTATCCAGATCCCAATCATCCTCGCTCTCTACCAGATATTCATACACTTCCCTGAAGTAAATGCTGCCCTACTTTACGCTTTCGTTTCGGTGCCAGAAAATATCAATACTACGTTCCTAGGTCTTATAGACATCACTGCTAAGAGTGCAGTTATAGCGGTTCTCGCTGCAGCATCCACTTACTTCCAATTTCAAGTTTCTATGAAGGGACAGAAGGAGCCTAAAGGTAATTCTTTTGGTGACAATCTCACACGCAGTATGCAGAAACAAATGAAGTACTTCTTCCCCGTCATTGTCTTCTTTATCTCCTACAACATTTCAGGTGTGATTGCTCTTTATTGGCTTACTACCAACCTTTTCAGTATCGGCCAGGAACTCTTTGTCAAACGCAGTATTAAAACTCAGGAAGCCTAAGGGCCCACAAGGAAAGGTCAGTTTTGTTTATAAATAGAAGATAATCTTCATTTGGAGAAAGTGTGGGCTCAGTGATATCAAGGTCGAGATTGAATGTAGTCTTTGGCTCAACTAAAACATTTGCAATTTGTGTACTGGTGTTAAAAAGCCAGATATTGTCGATGAAATGAGTTGATCCTGCATACCAACTGTCAGGCAACTGCCCAATCAAGTTTGTGGGTACACCACATATAACAAGATTAGTATTATTTGTACTCCAAACACATTTACTAGCAATAGTCGCTGGGGTTAATTCAGAGATAATCTCACCACGCTCATTTTGAGCCAAGAGAATAGTATTTTCGCTACCAGAATGTGAATACAAGATTCTATTACCTGAATTGTTTGGGGTCACCACAAGGCCATTAAGTGGACCTAAAATCCTTGCAAGAGCTCCATTAACGGTA